>NZ_JBICMS010000056.1:0-55364 GCF_043106615.1 Pseudomonas sp. CJQ_9
CTCCTACGACGGGCGGGGGTGGCCGGCAGCCCTGCGGGGCCGGGCCGGTATCATCGATCGATGTAGGAGCGGGTTCACCCGCGAATACGGTGGTGCCAGCAACGCACAATGCCTGGCAGAAATCGGTCCGCAGGCCTGGCCCTTTCGCGGGTGAACCCGCTCCTACAATGAATCGCGCAGGCTTTTCAAATTTTGAGAAAGACAGTTGCTCCCTATCTTGAACGCGGTTGAGCGGACCCAGCGTGACCGAGCATGATAATCAATGCTTGATCATCACATGCCGCACACAGGTGTAGTCCTCCAGCCCATACATCGACATGTCCTTGCCGTACCCCGAGTGTTTCTGCCCGCCATGGGGCATTTCACTGACCAGCATGAAATGGGTATTCACCCAGGTGCAGCCATATTGCAGGCGGGCTGCCAGGCGGTGGGCGCGGCCGGTGTCGCGGGTCCAGACCGAGGAGGCCAAGCCATAGTTGGAGTCGTTGGCCCATTCCAGCGCCTGCGCTTCGTCGCTGAAACGGGTTACCGTCACCACCGGGCCGAACACTTCGTTGCGCACGATCTCATCATCCTGCAGGGCGTCGGCCAGCACCGTCGGCTCGAAAAAGTACCCATCGCCCTCGATTGCCTTGCCACCGGTCACCAGGCGAATGTGCGGCTGGGCGATGGCGCGCTGTACCAGGCCGGCGACTTTGTCGCGGTGCTGGGCGCTGATCAGCGGCCCCAGCTCGGTGCCCTCGGCCTCCTGCAGGCCGGGTTTGATGCTGGCTACCGCTTCCCCCAGGCGCTCGACGAAGCGCTCATAGATACCGGCCTGCACATACAGGCGGCAAGCCGCGGTGCAGTCCTGGCCGGCGTTGTAGAAACCGAAGGTGCGAATACCCTCGATCGCGGCATCGATGTCGGCATCATCGAACACCAGGACTGGCGCCTTGCCGCCCAGCTCCATGTGCATGCGCTTCACACTGTCGGCGGTGGCGCTGATGATATGGGCGCCGGTGGGGATCGAGCCAGTCAGCGACACCATGCGGACCTTGGGGTGCGTAACCAGTGGGTTGCCGACCGTCTGGCCACGGCCAAACAGAATGTTCAGCACCCCGGCCGGCAGCAGGTCCTGAGCCAGTTCCCCCAGGCGCAAAGCGGTCAACGGGGTCAGCTCGGAGGGTTTGATCACCACCGTGTTGCCGGCCGCCAGGGCCGGGGCGATCTTCCAGGCCAGCATCATCAGCGGGTAGTTCCACGGCGCGATCGATGCCACCACGCCCAAGGGGTCGCGACGGATCATCGACGTGTGGCCCGGCAGGTATTCACCTGCCGCCGAGCCGCCCAGGCAACGCGCGGCACCGGCGAAAAAACGAAACACGTCGGCAATCGCCGGAATCTCGTCGTTGCGCGCGGCACTCAAGGGTTTGCCGCAATTCTGCGATTCCAGCCGAGCCAGTTCATCGCCATGCGCCTCAATGGTGTCTGCCAGGCTCAACAACGCCTGGGCGCGGTCCTTGGGGCTGGTTTGCGACCAACTGTCGAACGCATGGTCGGCGGCACGCACGGCGCTGTCCACCTGGGCTTCGCTGGCTTCATTGATCTGCGCCAGGGCGGTGCCCAGCGCCGGGTCGAGCACGGTCCAGGTCGGGCCTTGGCCGGCGACCAGTTGGCCATTGATCAGCATCTGCGTTTGCATCGGGTACTCCTCCAGGGTCATTTGCCACTGCCCGCAACGCTGTCGCCGCCACGGGTCAGGTAATAGGCGCCAAGGATCGGCAACATGGTCACCAGCATCACCAGCATGGCAACCACATTGGTCACCGGTACGTCGCGCGGCCGGCTGAGCTGGTTGAGCAACCAGATCGGCAAAGTGCGTTCGTGGCCGGCGGTGAAGGTCGTGACAATGATTTCATCGAACGACAGGGCAAAGGCCAGCATACCGCCGGCCAGCAGTGCCGAGCCGAGGTTCGGCAGGATGATGTAGCGAAAGGTCTGCCAGCCATCGGCACCCAGGTCCATGGAGGCCTCGATCAGGCTGTGTGAGGTGCGCCGCAGGCGGGCGATCACATTGTTGTAGACGATCACCACGCAGAATGTGGCGTGGCCGACCACGATGGTGAACACCCCGGGCTCCACGCCCAAGGTCTTGAACGCCGAGAGCAGGGCGATGCCGGTGATGATGCCGGGCAGGGCGATGGGCAGGATCAGCATCAGCGATATGGCCTCTTTGCCGAAAAAGCTGCGCCGGTACAGTGCGGCCGATGCCAGTGTGCCGAGCACCAGGGCGATCAAGGTCGCCAGGCAGGCGACCTGCAACGACAGCTTGATCGCTTCCAGCACATCGGTGCGGGCAAAGGCCACGGCAAACCACTTAAGGGTAAAACCCGTGGGCGGGAAGCTGAACGCTGCGTCTTCGGTGTTGAAGGCGTACAGGAAGATGATCAGGATCGGGAAATGCAGGAACAATAGCCCGCCCCAGGCCGCCAGGCGCAACCCTGTAGAGGCTTGTTCAGAGTGCATCGAAGGCCCCCAGGCGCTTGACGATCGACAGGTACAGCGCAATCAGCACGATCGGCACCAAGGTAAATGCCGCCGCCATCGGCATGTTGCCGATCGCTCCTTGCTGGGCATAGACCATGCTGCCGATGAAGTAGCCGGGTGGGCCAACCAACTGCGGCACGATGAAGTCGCCAAGGGTAAGCGAGAAGGTGAAGATCGAGCCGGCGGCGATACCGGGGATCGACAGCGGCAGTATCACCTGCATGAAGGTTTGCCCGGGGCGTGCGCCAAGGTCTGCCGAGGCCTGTAACAGCGACGGCGGCAAGCGCTCCAGCGAGGCTTGGATCGGCAGGATCATGAACGGTAGCCAGATGTACACGAACACCATGAAGCGCCCCAGGTGCGAGGTCGACAGCGTGCTGCCGCCCACGCCCGGCACCGTCAGCACGGCTTGCAGCAGCGCATCCAGGTGCAACTGGTGGACGAACCACTGGGCCACCCCTCCCTTGGCCAGCAGCAGGGTCCAGGCGTAGGTCTTGACGATGTAGCTGGCCCACATCGGCATCATCACGGCGATATAGAAAAATGCCTTGGTCTTGCCGCGAGTGTAGCGCGCCATGTAGTAGGCGATGGGAAACGCCAGTACCGCGCTGGCCAGTGACACCGCCGCCGCCATGCCCAGGGTCCGCAGGATGATGTCGAAGTTCGACGGGTTGAACAGCGCGGCGAAGTTGCCCAGGGTCAGGTCCGGGGTGACCGCCATGGTGAAGTCGTCGAAGGTGTAGAAACCCTGCCACAACAGGTTCAGCAACGAGCCCAGGTAGATGGCGCCAAACCAGGTCAGCGGCGGGATCAGCAGCAGGGCCAGGTACAGGTTGGGGCGCCGGTACAGCACATCGGCCAGGCCTCGGAGCGCGCTCATGGCAATGGCCCTGCGCTTTCCTGCAGCACGGTCATCGCCTCGCGCGGCCAGTGCGCCTGCACCCGCTGCCCGGGTTGCCAGGCCTGGGGCTGTGCCTGCCAGCGGTCGTTGGCCTGGGTTACCGCCAACAGTTGGCCATTGTCCAGTTGCAACTCGTAACGGGTGGCGCTGCCCTGGTACTGCACATCGCGCAGCAGGCCGCTGACCTGGACTTCGTGGCTGGTGACCACCAGGTCGCCCAGGCGGATATGCTCAGGGCGGATGGAAAACGGCGCCGGGTGGCCGTTGAGCGCCAGCGCCAATTCGCCACGCATCACGTTGGACGTTCCGACGAATTCGGCGACGAAGGTGGTGGCGGGTTTCATGTACAGGTTGCGCGGGGTGTCGACCTGTTCGATGCGGCCGCGGTTGAACACCGCGACCCGGTCCGACATCGACAGCGCCTCGGTCTGGTCATGGGTGACGAAGATGAAAGTGATGCCTAGCTGGCGTTGCAGCTTCTTCAGCTCGCCCTGCATCTGTTCGCGCAGCTTGAGGTCCAGCGCGCCCAATGGCTCGTCCAGCAGCAACACGCGGGGCCGGTTGACCAGTGCCCGCGCCAGGGCCACACGCTGGCGCTGGCCACCCGAAAGCTGCGCCGGCTTGCGCGCGCCGTAGCCGGCCAGGGCAACCATGGCCAGGGCTTGCTCGGCACGGCTGTGGCGCTCGGCCTTGCCCACGCCTTTGACTTTCAAGCCATAGGCGATGTTGTCGAGCACGTTCATGTGCGGGAACAACGCGTAGTCCTGGAACACGGTATTGACGTCACGCTGGTAGGGCGGCACGCCGGCAGCTTCCAGGCCGTGGATACGGATCGAGCCGCTGCTTGGCTGCTCGAAGCCGGCGATCAGGCGCAGGCAGGTGGTCTTGCCGGAGCCGGACGGGCCGAGCATGGAGAAGAACTCCCCATCGCTGATGTCGATGCTGACCCGGTCGACGGCCTGGACCTCGCCGAAGCTACGGGAAACCTGGGTGAACTGGACGGCTAGGGACATACGCGGTTCTCTGTTGTTCTTGTGTTGCCTGTATCGGCCCTGGCCCCGGCAAGCCGACCCCACAGGGATCACACCACAGGGCCGGAACAGGCGAAGATACCCTCAGCGCCCACCCATGATGGCGTGTAATCTTGAGTCCAGCGGCTGTAGGGCACGAACTTGCCACCCTGGGCCTGCGGGGTTTTCCAGAAGGCGATCTTGTCGAAGTTGTCGAAGCCGTTGGTCTTGCAACCCTCGGCGCCGAGCAATTCGCTGCCACTGCAAGCTGCAGGCACCGCGGGCAACGAACCGAACCAGGCGGCCACGTCACCCTGGACCTTCGGCTGCAGCGACCAGTCCATCCATTGGTAGGCGCAGTTGGGGTGCTTGGCGTCGGCGTGCAGCATGGTGGTATCGGCCCAGCCGGTAGCGCCCTCCTTGGGAATGGTCGACGCCACGGGCTGGTTCTCGGCCTTCAGGCCATTGACCATGTAGCCCCATGAACTGGAGGCAACCACGCCCTCGTTCTTTACGTCGCTCATCTGCACTGTGGCGTCGTGCCAGTAGCGGTGGATCAGCGGTTGCTGCTGGCGCAGCAGTTCGAGCACCGCCTGGTATTGCGTTTCGGTCAGTTCATACGGGTCCTGGATGCCCAGCTCGGGCTTGGCCGACTTCAGGTACAGCGCCGCGTCCGCGATGTAGATCGGCCCGTCATACGCCTGTACGCGGCCTTTGTTCGGCTTGCCATCGGGCAGGTCCTGCGGCACGAACACCACGCCCCAACTGGCCGGTGCCTGCTTGAACGTGTTGGTGTTGTACAGCAGCACGTTCGGCCCCCACTGGTACGGGGTGCCATAGACCTGTTTGTCGACCACATACCAGCCACCGTTCTGCAGGCGCGGGTCAATGTTTTTCCAGTTGGGGATCAAGGCGGTGTTGATCGGCTGCACCCGTTTGCCGGCGATCAGCCGTAACGAGGCATCGCCCGAGGCGGTAACCAGGTCGTAGCCCCCCTTGGCCATCAGGCTGACCATTTCGTCCGAGGTGGCAGCGGTTTTCACGCTGACCTTGCAGCCGGTTTGCTGTTCGAAGCCGGTCACCCAGTCATAGGCCTTGTCGCTTTCACCGCGCTCGATGTAGCCGGGCCAGGCGACGATATCCAGGCGCCCCTCGCCAGGCCCCAGTGCCTTGGGCGTTTCGGCGGCCAGCAGGCCGGTACTGGCCAGCACGGCACAGGTGGTGGCGCCGAGCAATGCGGTCTTGTGCACGGACATGGGTGTTCCCTCTTGTTGGAGATTGTGGTCGCGGCAGTGGTCGAGTCTAGTTGGCTTTTTGCCCGTCAATGCAACATCCAGAAGCAAATCCGCGCATGGTCGTTTACCGGGCAGGCCTTACTCTGGTGGATGACTTCCCATGCCTGGAGACTTGCACATGAACACCCGTGGCTTGCTGGACCAACTGCTCAAATCTGGCCAGGAGTTGCTGAACAAATCCTCTGCTTCCGGCAAGCCAGGTGCTGGCGCCAGCGGGCTTGGCGGCCTGTTGTCCGGGGCCGGTGGTGGCTTGCTGGGCGGTGGCGCACTGGGCGTGCTGCTGGGCAACAAGAAGGCGCGCAAATATGGGGGCAAGGCCCTGACCTATGGTGGCCTCGCGGCGCTCGGGGTGCTGGCCTACAAGGCCTACGGCAACTGGCAGGCGCGCCAGCAGGTGGCTGCCAGCGAGCCGCAGACGCTCGACCGCTTGCCGCCAGCCCAGGCCGAGCAGCACAGCCAGGCGGTGCTGCGGGCGCTGGTGGCTGCGGCCAAGTCCGACGGCCATATCGACGAACGCGAACGGGCGCTGATCGAAGGTGAGTTCACCCGCCTGGACAGCGACCGCGAGTTGCAGCATTGGCTGCATGCCGAACTGAACAAGCCGTTGGACCCTGCTGAGGTCGCCCGCGCCGCGCAGACGCCAGAGATGGCTGCCGAGATGTACCTGGCCAGCATGATGATGGTCGACCAGGAAAACTTCATGGAGCGCGCCTACCTCGATGAGCTGGCTCGCCAGTTGCGTCTGGACCCAGGCTTGCGTCAGGAGCTGGAAAGCCAGGTGAAGCTGGCACAGGGCTAGCCGCAATGTTCAGCGCCTGCCAGTTCGCGCGCCGGGCGTGCGGTGCTCGAACTGGCAGGCGCAAAATTCCAGGCGGCAAGCACCGCATAAGCACGCGCCCTCTAGGCTATACTTCGGCGATTTTCCCCGCTCGTTGTGAATTCCTGAGGGCTGAATGTGAAGAATTGGACGTTGCGCCAACGGATCCTGGCAAGTTTCGCCGTGATCATCGCCATCATGCTGCTGATGATCGTGGCCGCCTACTCGCGGTTGGCCGCCATCGAAACCGCCGAAGAGGCCGTCGGTACAGACAGCATTCCCGGGGTCTACTACAGCTCGATGATCCGCAGCGCCTGGGTCGACAGCTACGTCACCAGCCAACAGCTGGTCGGGCTGTCCAACCACCGGGAAATCACCTCGGCCGACATGGAACTGTTCAAAAGTTTCGAAGGCCGGCTGAAGCAATACATGGCCAGCTACCAGAGCACCATCCAGGACAATGACGACCAGGTCCGCTTCGACAGCTTCGTGCAGCTTGAAGAAAACTACATGAAGATCGTCGGCCAGGTGCTCGATGCCTACCGTCAGCGCAACTACGCCGAAGCCCAGCGCCTGATCAACGACGTACTCACACCCGCCTGGGTCGACGGTCGCACGCACCTGAACGACGTCATCGAGAACAACCGCGCCTCCGCTGATGCCGCCACCCGCGATATCGTCAGTGCCGTGACCACCGCCAAAGGCAGCATGATCGTCTCGCTGTTGCTGGCCATCGTCGCGGCCGGGGTGTGCGGCCTGTTGCTGATGCGCGCGATCACAGCGCCCATGCAGCGTATCGTCCACGCCCTGGACAAGCTGCGTTCGGGTGACCTGAGCGTGCGCCTGAGCCTGGAACGCAAGGATGAGTTCGGCGCCATCGAGAGCGGCTTCAACGAAATGGCCGAAGCGCTGGCGAACCTGGTGGCCCAGGCCCAGCGCTCGTCGGTGCAGGTCACCACGTCGGTTACCGAGATCGCCGCCACGTCCAAGCAGCAGCAGGCCACTGCCACTGAAACCGCAGCCACCACCACGGAAATCGGCGCCACCTCGCGGGAAATTGCCGCCACTTCGCGTGACCTGGTGCGCACCATGACTGAAGTCACTTCGGCCGCCGACCAGGCGTCCAGCCTGGCCG
This sequence comes from Pseudomonas sp. CJQ_9, assembly GCF_043106615.1. Classification (NCBI taxonomy): domain Bacteria; kingdom Pseudomonadati; phylum Pseudomonadota; class Gammaproteobacteria; order Pseudomonadales; family Pseudomonadaceae; genus Pseudomonas; species Pseudomonas sp. CJQ_9. The sequence continues at coordinate 7,688 of NZ_JBICMS010000056.1, forward strand.
GCTCCGGCCAGCAGGGCCTGGCCCGCATGGAAGAGACCATGCACCAGGTGATGGGCGCCGCCGACCTGGTCAACGCCAAGCTGGGCATCCTCAACGAGAAGGCCAGCAACATTACCCAGATGGTCGTGACGATCGTCAAGGTGGCCGACCAGACCAACTTGTTGTCGCTCAACGCCGCCATCGAGGCGGAAAAGGCTGGCGAGTATGGCCGTGGCTTTGCCGTGGTGGCCACCGAAGTGCGGCGCCTGGCCGACCAGACCGCCGTGGCCACCTACGATATCGAGCAGATGGTGCGCGAGATCCAGTCGGCGGTGTCGGCCGGGGTCATGGGCATGGACAAGTTTTCCGAAGAAGTGCGCCGGGGCATGTTCGAAGTGCAACAGGTCGGTGAGCAACTGAGCCAGATCATTCACCAGGTACAGGCCTTGGCACCGCGCGTGCTGATGGTCAACGAAGGCATGCAGGCCCAGGCCACCGGTGCCGAGCAGATCAACCAGGCGCTGGCCCAGCTCAGTGATGCCAGTACCCAGACGGTCGAGTCGCTGCGCCAGGCCAGCTTTGCCATCGATGAGCTTAGCCAGGTGGCCGCAGGCTTGCGTGGCGGCGTGTCGCGTTTCAAAGTCTGACCGCGATGACCGACTTGCAAGCGCCGGCCGCACAGCCGGGTAACGCCAAAGGGGCGCTGTACCTGCAGTTTCGTATCAGGGACCAACGGTTTGCCCTGAGTGTGCACGAGGTGATCGAAGTGCTGCCACTTCGGCCACTCAAGCCCATTGCCCGGGCGCCAGCCTGGGTGGAGGGTATTCTGGCCCACCGTGGCCTGCTCATACCCGTCATCGACCTGGCCGCGCTCAGCTTCGGCCAGCCGGCGCTGAAGCGCACCAGCACCCGCCTGGTACTGGTGCACTACCGGGGTGGGCTGCAGTTGGGGCTGGTGCTGGAGCAGGCAACCGAGACCCTGCGCTGCCGGCCCGATGAGTTCCAGCCCTATGGTGTAGACACGGGCGAAGCCCCTTACCTGGGGCCGGTGCGTCAGGATGCCCTTGGCATGCTGCAGCGTATCGAAGTCAATGACCTGCTGCCCGACGCCGTGCACGCATTGCTGTACACGCAGTACCCGACCGGGGGGCCGACATGACCGAACAGCGTTTTTTCCGCTTCTTGCGTGAGCGTATTGGCCTGGATGTGGAGTCTGTCGGCACGCCGATGGTCGAGCGTGCACTGCGCCAACGTTGCGTAGCGGTGGGCGCCGCCGACCTGGACGACTACTGGCTGCGCCTGCAGCAGTGCGGCGAAGAGCAGCAGGCATTGATCGAAGCGGTGATCGTGCCAGAGACGTGGTTCTTCCGGTACCCCGAGTCCTTCACCGCGCTGGCGGGCCTGGCGCACAAGCGCCGTGCCGAACTGGACGGCGCGCGCCCGCTGCGGTTGCTCAGCCTGCCGTGCTCGACGGGGGAGGAGCCGTACTCGCTGGCCATGGCCCTGTTTGATGCCGGCATGGCGCCGGGGGCGTTCCTGGTCGATGGCATGGACATCAGCCCCAGCTCGGTGGCCAAGGCCGGGCAGGCCGTGTATGGCCGCAATGCCTTTCGCGGCAGCGAGCTGGGTTTTCGCGAGCGTTACTTCGATGTGGTCGACGAAGGCCATCGCCTGCACGAGCGGGTACGCCAGCAAGTCAGCCTGCAGGTAGGCAATGTGCTCGACCCGCTGCTGGCCAGCCGCGATGGCCTGTATGACTTCGTGTTCTGTCGCAACCTGCTGATCTACTTCGACGTGCCGACCCAGCAACGCGTCTTTGAAGTGCTCAAGCGCCTGCTGCACCCACAGGGGGTGCTGTTCATCGGTCCGGCCGAGGGCAGCCTGTTGGCGCGCCTGGGCATGCGCCCGCTGGGGATCGCCCAGTCGTTTGCCTACGTACGAGACCCAGGCAGCAGCACACCTGCGCCGGCGGCAGCGGCAGCACCTGCCAGGCGCAGTTGGCCGGCGCCGGGGCCTGCCGGGTATTCGCAGCCGGCCTTGCCAGTGCCGCGGCCGCAGCGTGCGCTGCCGGTGGTGGCCCGGCCAGCGCCGGCCCGCGAGCTTGGGGGCGAGGGCCCCAGCGAACTGCTGGCCGGCATCGCCCGGCTGGCCAATGCCGGCGCCAGCGCACAGGCTCGCCACGAATGTCAGCGCTACCTGGGCCAGTACCCGCCGTCGGCGCAGGTGTATTACTGGCTGGGGCTGCTCAGCGATACCGAGGGCGATGCGCAGCAAGCGCTGACCCACTACCGCAAAGCGCTGTATCTAGAGCCACAACACCCCGAGGCGTTGCTGCACCTGGCGGCCCTGCTTGCGGCCCAGGGTGACCTGGCCGGGGCCCGGCGCCTGCAGGAACGGGCAGCGCGGGCTGGGCGGGAGTCTGAACGGTGAACGGTGAATCCGCGATGCAACTGCTGGCCGATGACGAGGCGCTCATCGACGACTGCTGGAACCGCATTGGTGTGCATGGCAACAAGCAATGCCCGCTCCTGGAGCGGCATGTGCATTGCCGCAACTGCGAAGTCTACGCCGCTGCGGCTAGCCGCCTGCTTGATCGCTATGCATTGACGCAGGAGCACTCGGGGGCCGAGCAGGCGCCGCTGCAAGAGCACACCGGTCGCTCCATGTTGCTGTTCCGTCTGGGTGAGGAATGGCTGGCGCTGGCGACCGCCTGCCTGGCCGAAATAGCCCCGTTGCAGGCCGTGCATTCGTTGCCGCACCAGCGATCGCGGGTGTTGCAGGGGGTCGCCAACGTGCGTGGGGCGCTGGTCCCGTGCCTGTCATTGGCTGACTTGCTGGGGGTTCAGGCGGGTGCTGCCGAGCAGCGTAGCGGCCGGGCGATGCCGCGCATGCTGATCCTGGCCAGCGAGGGCGGCCCGGTGGTGGTGGCGGTCGAGGAAATCGACGGCATCCACCGGCTCGACCCGCTGCTGCTGGGCAGTGGCCAGGACGCCACCCGCTATACCGCGGCGGTGCTGCAATGGCGCGGGCGCAGCGTGCGGGTACTGGACGATCAACACTTACTGGCTGCCGTGCAGCGGAGCTTGTCATGACCCCAGAGCAAATGCGCGACGCCTCGTTGCTCGAGCTGTTCAGCCTGGAGGCCGAAGCGCAGACCCAGGTGCTCAGCGCTGGCCTGATGGCGCTCGAGCGCAACCCTACCCAGGCTGACCAGCTCGAGGCGTGCATGCGCGCGGCCCACTCGCTCAAGGGTGCCGCCCGTATCGTTGGCGTGGACGCGGGCGTCAGCGTCGCGCATGTCATGGAGGATTGCCTGGTAGCCGCCCAGGAGGGGCGCCTGCGGTTGAATGCCGAGCATATCGATGCGCTGTTGCAGGGGACCGACTTGCTGATGCGCATTGCCACACCGGGCGACAGCGCGGCGCAGGCGACCCTGCCGGTGTTTCTTGCGCAGATGGCCAGCCTGCTCGACCCAGGCGGCGCCGGCGTGCCCCCGCTGCCCCTGGCGGCAGGCGCAGCATTGCCGTCGTCGCCGCCGGTCAGCCAGCCCCCGGCACCGTTGGTGCTGCCAAGTGAGCTGTCCGAGCCCGAGCCCGAGCCAGCGCTGCGGCGCAAAGCGGGCAAGCGCGTCGGTGATGCCGGCGAACGGGTGTTACGGGTCACTGCCGACCGTCTGAACAGCCTGCTCGACCTGTCCAGCAAGTCGCTGGTGGAGACCCAGCGCCTGAAGCCTTACCTGGCCACCCTGCAGCGCCTCAAACGCATGCACGGCCAAGGGATGCAGGCGCTCGACGGCGTGCGCATGCAGCTGGAAGACAGCGGCCAGAACAGTGAAGTGCTCGAAGCCTTGGCGCAAACCCAGCGCCTGCTGGTCGAGACCCAGCAGATCCTGCAACAGCAGGCCGCCGACCTTGATGAGTTCGGCTGGCAGGCCAGTCAGCGTGCGCAGTTGCTGTACGACACGGCCCTGGCCTGCCGCATGCGGCCATTCGCCGATGTGCTGGCAGGGCAGAGTCGCATGGTCCGAGACCTCGGCCGCTCGCTGGGCAAGCCGGTACGGCTGGTGGTGGAGGGCGAAAAGACCCAGGTCGACCGTGATGTGCTGGAAAAGCTTGAGGCGCCATTGACCCACCTGTTGCGCAATGCCGTGGACCACGGCATCGAACTTCCGGAACGGCGCCTGCTGGCGGGCAAGCCAGCGGAAGGGCAGGTGCGCCTGCGTGCCTCGCACCAGGCTGGCATGCTCAGCTTGGAACTGATCGACGATGGCGCCGGTATCGACCTGGAGCGCCTGCGCGCCAGCATCGTCGAGCGCGCCCTGTCGCCGGCCGACACCGTGGCGCGCATGAGCGAAGCGGAACTGCTGACATTCCTGTTCCTGCCCGGCTTCAGCCTGCGCGACAAGGTGACCGAAGTGTCCGGGCGCGGCGTTGGGCTGGATGCGGTGCAACACATGATTCGCGAACTGCGCGGCTCGATCGAGCTGAGCCAGCAGCCAGGGCAGGGCTGCCGCTTCCATCTGCAGGTGCCGTTGACCCTGTCCGTGGTGCGTAGCCTGGTCGTCGAAGTCGGTGGCGAGGCTTACGCTTTTCCACTGGCGCATATCGAACGCACCCTGGACGTCACCGCCGAGCAGATCGTGCAGATCGAAGGCCGCCAGCACTTCTGGCACGAGGGCCGGCACATCGGCCTGGTTGCGGCCAGCCAGTTGCTTAACCGCCCGCTGGGGCAAAGCGACGGCAGCAGCCTGCGCGTCGTGGTGATCCGTGAGCGCGAGCAACTCTACGGTGTGGCCGTGGAACGCCTGGTAGGCGAACGCGTGCTGGTGGTGATGCCGCTCGACCCACGGCTGGGCAAGGTGCAGGACATTTCTTCGGGTGCCTTGCTCGATGATGGTTCAGTGGTGCTGATCGTCGATGTCGAAGACCTGCTGCGCTCGGTGGATAAACTGCTGAGCACCGGGAGCCTGGAGCGTATCGAACGCGGCAGTGGCGGCACCCGTGGGGTGGCGCACAAACGCATCCTGGTGGTCGACGATTCATTGACCGTGCGCGAACTGCAGCGCAAGCTGCTCAGCCACCGTGGCTACGACGTGGCGGTAGCGGTAGACGGCATGGACGGCTGGAACGCCTTGCGCAGTGAAGACTTCGATTTGCTGATCACCGATATCGACATGCCCCGCATGGACGGTATCGAACTGGTCACCCTGGTGCGGCGCGACCAGCGCCTGCAAGGCCTGCCAGTGATGGTGGTGTCCTACAAAGACCGTGAGGAAGACCGGCGGCGTGGCCTGGATGCTGGCGCCGACTACTATTTGGCAAAGGCCAGTTTCCACGACGACGCGTTGCTGGATGCTGTGGTGGAACTGATCGGAGGGGCTCAGGGATGAAGATCGCTATCGTCAATGACATGCCCATGGCGGTCGAGGCCCTACGCCGTGCAGTCGCCCTTGAGCCAGCGCATGAGCTGGTGTGGGTGGCCAGCAATGGCGCCGAGGCAGTGCAGCGTTGTACCGAGCAGCTTCCGGACCTGATCCTCATGGACCTTATCATGCCGGTGATGGATGGCGTGGAGGCGACCCGGCGGATCATGGCCGAAACCCCGTGTGCCATCGTCATCGTCACGGTCGACCGCAAGCAGAACGTGCACCAGGTGTTCGAAGCCATGGGCCATGGCGCGCTCGATGTGGTGGACACCCCGGCACTGGGCGCGGGTGATCCCCGCGAAGCGGCGGCCCCGCTGCTGCGCAAGATCCTCAATATCGGCTGGCTGATTGGCCAGCAGCGAGCACCGGTTGCACGCCCGGTTGAGCTGCCGCTGCGCGAAGCTTCACAGCGTCGCGGCCTGGTGGCGATTGGTTCGTCGGCCGGTGGCCCGGCAGCCCTGGAAGTGTTGCTCAAGGGCTTGCCGCCGGCGTTTCCGGCGGCCATCGTGCTGGTCCAGCATGTGGACCAGGTATTTGCCGCAGGCATGGCCGAGTGGCTCGACACCGCCGCCAAACGCGAGGTGCGGCTGGCCCGTGAAGGCGAGCCGCCGCAGCCGGGCGTGGTGCTGCTGGCCGGCACCAATCACCATATCCGCCTGCTAAAGAACGGCCAGCTGGCCTACACTGCCGAGCCGGTGAATGAAATCTACCGGCCGTCGATCAATGTGTTTTTCGAGAGCGTGGCCCAACACTGGCACGGCGATGCGGTGGGGGTATTGCTCACCGGCATGGGCCGCGACGGTGCCCAAGGCCTGAAGCTGATGCGTCAGCAGGGTTTCCTGACCATTGCCCAGGACCAGGCCAGCTGTGCGGTGTACGGCATGCCCAAGGCCGCCGCAGCCATTGATGCTGCCGTGGAAATTCGCCCGCTGGACCACATCGCCGGGCGCTTGACGGAAATTTTTGGAAAATGACGACACGTATTGAATCACGCCGCCACGCCGGTAGTGATCGGGTGACCATGTATGGATGATTTACCGATCGAAGGTTTTGCGACCGCCAACGAAAACGCGGCGATGGTACTGCTGGTCGACGATCAGGCCATGATCGGCGAGGCCGTGAGGCGAGGGTTGGCCAACCAGGACAACATCGACTTCCACTTCTGTGCCGACCCCCACCAGGCGGTGGCCCAGGCCATGCGCATCAAGCCCACGGTCATCCTTCAGGACCTGATCATGCCGGGCCTGGACGGTTTGACCCTGGTGCGTGAGTACCGCAACAACCCGGTGACCCAGGACATTCCGATCATCGTGCTCTCCACCAAGGAAGACCCTCTGGTCAAGAGTGCGGCGTTTGCGGCCGGGGCCAATGATTACTTGGTCAAGCTGCCGGACACCATCGAACTGGTGGCGCGCATTCGCTACCACTCGCGTTCCTACCTGACCCTGCTGCAGCGCGACGAGGCCTACCGCGCCCTGCGCGTCAGCCAGCAGCAGCTGCTGGATTCAAACCTGATGCTGCAGCGGCTGATGAACTCCGACGGCCTGACCGGGCTGTCCAACCGCCGGCACTTCGACGAATACCTGGAACTGGAGTGGCGCCGGGCCATGCGCGAGCAGCAACAACTGTCGCTGCTGATGATCGACGTGGACTACTTCAAGGCCTTCAACGACAGCTTCGGCCACCTGGCCGGTGACGAGGCGCTGCGCCAGGTGGCCGAGTCGATCCGCGGCTCGTGCTCGCGGCCCAGTGACCTGCCCGCGCGTTACGGTGGCGAGGAATTCGCCCTGGTGCTGCCCAACACCTCGCCTGGCGGGGCACGGCTGGTGGCCGAAAAGCTGCGCCAGACCGTACATGGCCTGGGGATCCCGCACACTGCACCGGCGGCTGATGCGTTCCTGACCGTGAGCATTGGCCTGGCCACCCAGACCCCGAGTATCGGCAGCCATTGCCGGCAACTGATCTCGGCGGCCGACAAGGGCCTGTACCTGGCCAAGAATGGCGGGCGCAACCAGGTCGGCATTGCCTGACGTGCCGATAACAGCGCCGGCCCTCGTGGTAGCTCATGTACAGGCTACCGCCCGGCGGGTCTGCCGCCCTGCGGCGGACTCGGTTATACTCGCAGGCTTTTCACCGAATTCGTGCGAGTAGCCAGCCCATGGAAATCCAACCGATCCTGAACACCATCAAGGACCTCACCGAGCGTTCCCAGTCAATTCGGGGGTATCTTTGACTACGATCACAAGCATGACCGCCTGATCGAAGTCAACCGCGAGCTGGAAGACCCCAACGTCTGGAACAAGCCCGAGTACGCCCAGGCCCTGGGCCGCGAGCGTGCCATGCTGGCACAGGTGGTCGAGACCCTGGACAAGCTGTCCAACGGCCTGGGCGACTGCCAGGACTTGCTCGACATGGCTGTCGAGGAAAATGACGAAGGCGCCGTCGGCGACGTTGTGACCGAGCTGGAAGGCCTGGAAGAAAACCTCGCCCAGCTTGAGTTCCGTCGCATGTTCAGCGGCGAGATGGACATGAACAACGCCTACCTGGATATCCAGGCCGGCTCTGGCGGCACCGAGGCGCAGGACTGGGCCAACATCCTGCTGCGCATGTACCTGCGCTGGGCCGACAAGCGTGGTTTTGACGCCACCATCATCGAACTGTCCGAAGGTGAAGTAGCCGGTATCAAGGGCGCCACCGTGCACATCAAGGGCGAGTACGCCTTTGGCTGGCTGCGCACCGAAATCGGCGTGCACCGCCTGGTGCGCAAAAGCCCGTTCGACTCCGGCGCCCGTCGCCACACCTCGTTCTCGGCGGTGTTCGTTTCGCCAGAAATCGACGACAAGGTCGAAATCGAGATCAACCCGTCCGACCTGCGCATCGACACCTACCGTTCCTCCGGTGCCGGTGGCCAGCACGTCAACACCACCGACTCGGCGGTGCGTATCACCCACGTACCGACCAATACCGTGGTGGCGTGCCAGAACGAACGTTCGCAGCACGCCAACAAGGACACCGCCATGAAAATGCTGCGGGCCAAGTTGTACGAGCTGGAAATGCAAAAGCGCAACGCCGCCTCGCAGGCGTTGGAAGACAGCAAGTCGGACATCGGCTGGGGCCACCAGATCCGTTCCTACGTGCTGGATGACTCGCGTATCAAGGACCTGCGTACCGGCGTGGAACGCAGCGACTGCCAGAAGGTGCTGGACGGCGACCTCGACCAGTACCTGGAAGCAAGCCTGAAGCAGGGCCTGTAAGCCGCACTCCACCGCCGCGCCATCGGCCAACCGCCGCTGGCGCGTGCCCTGCCCGAAAAGGGCAACGAATACCTGATGGAAAAAATGACCAGATGAGCGACCTCAAGACCGAATCGCAAGACCTGCAACAGGAAGAGAATGCCCTGATCGCCCTGCGCAAGGAAAAGCTTGCCGCCGAGCGTGCCAAGGGCAATGCCTTCCCCAATGACTTCCGTCGCGACAGCTACTGCAACGACCTGCAGAAGCAGTACGCGGACAAGACCAAGGAAGAGCTGGAAGCAGCCGCGATTCCGGTCAAGGTGGCGGGCCGCATCATGCTCAACCGTGGCTCGTTCATGGTGATCCAGGACATGACCGGCCGCATTCAGGTCTACGTCAACCGCAAGACCCTGCCGGAAGAAACCCTGGCCGCAGTCAAAACCTGGGACCTGGGCGACATCATCAGCGCCGAAGGCACCCTGGCACGCTCTGGCAAAGGCGACCTGTACGTTGAAATGACCAACGTGCGCCTGCTGACCAAGTCGCTGCGCCCGCTGCCCGACAAGCACCACGGCCTGACCGATACCGAGCAGCGCTACCGCCAGCGCTACGTCGACCTGATGGTCAACGAAGAAACCCGCCACACCTTCCGTGTGCGCTCGCAGGTGATCTCGCACATTCGCAAGTTCCTCATCGAGCGTGACTTCCTCGAAGTCGAAACGCCCATGCTGCAAACCATCCCGGGTGGTGCTGCGGCCAAACCGTTCGAAACCCACCACAACGCCCTGGACATGGCCATGTTCCTGCGCATTGCGCCGGAGCTGTACCTCAAGCGTCTTGTCGTTGGCGGGTTCGAGAAAGTGTTCGAGATCAACCGCAACTTCCGTAACGAAGGTGTTTCGACCCGGCACAACCCGGAATTCACCATGCTCGAGTTCTACCAGGCCTATGCCGACTACCGCGACAACATGGACCTCACCGAGGAACTGTTCCGCGAGCTGGCGCAGCTGGTTCTGGGCAGCACCGACGTACCGTACGGCGACAAGGTGTTCCACTTCGGCGAGCCGTTCGCCCGCCTGTCGGTGTTCGACTCGATCCTCAAGTACAACCCGGAGCTGACCGCTGCCGACCTGCAGGACGTCGACCGCGCCCGTGACATCGCCCGCAAGGCCGGTGCCAAGGTGCTGGGCCACGAAGGCCTGGGCAAGCTGCAGGTGATGATTTTCGAAGAGCTGGTCGAGCACAAGCTGGAGCAGCCACACTTCATCACCGAGTACCCGTTCGAGGTGTCGCCGCTGGCCCGTCGCAACGACGACAACCCGGCCGTGACCGACCGTTTCGAGCTGTTCATCGGTGGCCGCGAAATCGCCAACGCCTACTCCGAGCTCAACGATGCCGAAGACCAGGCCGAGCGCTTCCTGGCCCAGGTAGCCGAGAAAGACGCCGGTGACGACGAAGCCATGCACTACGACGCCGACTTCGTTCGCGCGCTGGAGTACGGCATGCCGCCGACCGCGGGTGAAGGCATTGGTATCGACCGCCTGGTGATGCTGCTGACCAACTCGCCGTCGATCCGCGATGTGATCCTGTTCCCGCACATGCGCCCGCAGGCCTGAGTGAGCAGAACGAGCCGCCTTTCCAGGCGGCTTTTCTTTGCGAGCGGCAGGCCATAAGCGGCAAGCTACAAGAAACGGCAGTCCGCGTGCGTTCCGCTTTTTCTGGTGGCTTGCCGCTTGTAGCTTGCCGCTTCTTCACAGAGGTCCCCATGACACCCGCCACCCCTCACCAAGGCGCCGCCGGCATCGCCACCGCCGTCGCCGAAAGCGTGCAATACCAAGGCCGCAAAGCTGCCCGCCAAGGCAGCGAACAGCGTCGCCAGCAGATTCTCGATGCCGCCATGCGCATCGTCGTGCGCGATGGCGTTCGCGGCGTGCGTCACCGGGCGGTGGCTGCCGAGGCCGGTGTGCCTTTATCGGCCACCACCTACTATTTCAAGGACATCGAAGACCTGCTCACCGATACCTTCGCCCAGTACGTCGAACGTAGCGCCGCCTACATGGCCAAACTGTGGGCCAACACCGAGGTGGTGCTGCGCCAATTGCTGGCCCAAGGGGATGGCAGCCCGCAGGCGCGGGCACGGCTGGCTGACGAAGTGGCACGCATGACCGCCGACTACGTGCAGCGCCAGTTGCTGAACCGCCGCGACTTCCTGATGGCCGAACAGGCGTTCCGCCAAGAGGCGCTGCTGTGCCCGCGCCTGGCGGAACTGGTCTGTGCGCACGAGCAGATCCTGCTGCACGGCACCCGTCAATTGCTGCAGGTAGTCGGCTCGCGGCAACCGGAGCAGGACGCCCAAATGTTGACGGCGATTATCGAGCAGATGGAATATCAGGGCCTGCTCAAGGATGCCAATGCGCAAGCCGATGGGCAGATGCTCGCTATGCTTACCCGATACCTGCAATTGGTGCTTGCATCGGCCTGAGCGAGACCGACTTTTCGAGGAGAGCCTGATGAAAGCCTGGCGTGTGGTGTTGTTGACTTTGTCATTCCTGCTGCTGGGCGGTTGTCTGGTGACCTTCCATGAGCCATTGCCCAGCAATCAGGCCGCGCCCAAGGCCTTGCTCGGCAAGTGGAGCAGCAAGGACGCCTGGGGTGAGCCGTTGAAGCTCACCATCACCCGCAGCAGTGGCGATGCCTACAAGGCAGTTGCCACGGCCAAAGGCAAGGCACCGGAAACCTACATGTTCACGGTGTCGCGCCACGGTAACCGCTGGTACCTGTCGGCCGGTGTGCCTAAGCGCCTGGGCGGCAATTTCCTGATTGGCGGCTTTGACATCGTCGATGGCAAGGAACTGGTGCTGTACAACCTGGATGTCGAGCAGGTGCAGCAGGCGGTGGAGAATAAGGAACTGACCGGGCGCAGTACCGAGGTGCCGGAAGACAACGGCGACGGTGTGTTGATCGACAGCCCGCCAGCGCGGGTGCTGGCGTACCTGGACGACCCGGCCAACTCGGACCTGTTCGTTGAAGTGGCCCGGTTCCAGCGGTCCGGCAAATGACCGTGCTGGCTTCATCGCCGGCAAGCCAGCTCCCACACTTCCTTGGAGCCCTGTGCTGTACCTGTGGGAGCTGGCTTGCCGGCGATGAGGCCGGTACAGGTTTTCTGTACTAGAAAGGAGTCCCCGGTGGACGAATACCAGCAGACCATCCGCGCCCTGTCCGACCGCATCGTCGCGGCACAAACACCGATTCGGGTGCTGGATGCGGTGAAGTGGGACGACAGCATTCGCCAGGGCTTCCTGCAGGGCAAGGGCAAGGAGCCGCCAGCGGTCGACCGCGCCTATTACCAGTCGCGGCCCTTGTCGTTCGACTCCAGCGCCGTCAAGGCCGAGTTCCAGGGGATCGAGCGCGACATCATTCGCCAGCTGGGCCAGTTCAACCCTGTGGGGCAGATCATGAAGCGCATGTGCCGCGAGTACCGCATGGTAGTGCGCATGCTCGAAGCCCGCGGCACCGAGGAGTTCGGCCTGATCTCCCAGGAGTTGTATGGCGCCGCTTCCGACGCCTTTCATGCCGGTGACCCGACCTTGGCCGACCTCGGCCTGATGCTGTCGGACTATCTGAACAACATCGATGGCCGCGGCGACCTGAAGGACGAACCGAAGAACCTGACCGCCAAAGAGGCTGTCGATACCCTTCAGCGGCGCTTGAACACGGTGTTCGGTGAAGCCGAAGGCACCATCCGTGTGTTCGAGTCCGACGGCATTGTCGCTGACGCCGCCGCCGGCGCCGACTATATCAAGGTGCGCGCCGATGCCATGTTCAATGCCCGTGACGTGCGGGCGCTGGAAGTGCACGAAGGGCTGGTGCACGTCGGCACCACGCTCAATGGCCTGAACCAGCCGATCTGCACCTTCCTGGCCAAGGGCCCGCCCTCGTCGACGGTGACCCAGGAAGGCCTGGCCATCCTCATGGAGGTGATTGCCTTTGCCTCCTACCCCAGCCGCCTGCGCAAGCTTACCAACCGCACCCGTGCCATCCACATGGTCGAGGAGGGCGCCGACTTCATGCAGGTGTACGGCTTCTTCCGCGAGCAGGGCTTCGAGATGGGGCAAAGCTACAGCAACGCCAGCCGGGTATTCCGCGGCTCGGTGCCCAACGGCCTGCCATTTACCAAGGACTTGTCCTACCTCAAGGGCTTCATCATGGTTTACAACTACATTCAGTTGGCTGTGAAGAAGGGCAAGCTCGAGCAGATACCGCTGCTGTTCTGTGGCAAGACCACCCTGGAAGACATGCGCACTTTGCGTCAACTGGTCGAGGAGGGGCTGGTCGAGCCGCCCAAGTACTTGCCCGAACAGTTCCGTGACCTCAACGCGCTGTCGGCCTGGATGTGCTTCTCCAACTTCCTCAACCACCTGAGCCTGGATCGCATTGAAGCCGACTACGCGAATATTCTCTGAGTACTGCCGCCCGCTGCTGCTGGGGCTGGTGCTGCTGGCCCTGGGCGGCTGCAGCAGCCTGCTGTTCTACCCCGAGCGTGGGCAGGCGTTCACCCCTGAACGGGCCAAGCTGGCGTACCGTGATGTCACCCTGACCACTGCCGATGGCGTTCGCCTGCACGGCTGGTGGCTGCCGGCCAAGCCGGGTGTCGAGGTCAAGGGTACGGTGCTGCACCTGCACGGCAACGGCGGCAACCTGCCCGGGCACTTGGGTGGTAGCTATTGGCTGCCGGAGCAGGGTTACCAGGTGCTGATGGTCGACTACCGCGGCTATGGCCTGTCTGAGGGCAAACCGAGCCTGCCAGAGGTATACCACGACATCGCCGCGGCCATGACCTGGCTGGACCAGGCGCCCGAGGCCAAGGGCAAGCCGCTGGTGTTGCTGGGGCAGAGCCTGGGCGGCGCCATGGCGATTCATTACCTGGCAGGCCACCCGGAGCAGCGCCAGCGCTTCGCTGCCCTGGTTTTCGACGGGGTGCCGGCCAGCTACCGGGCGGTGGGGCGCTATGCCCTCAGCACCTCGTGGATGACCTGGCCATTGCAGGTGCCACTGTCGTGGCTGGTGCCCGACGGCGACAGCGCGATCCGCTCGATCGAGCAACTGCGCAGCCCGCCCAAGCTGTTTTTCCAGAGCATCGATGACGACCTGGTGCCGCTGGAAAACGGTATCCGCCTGTATCAGCACGCGCCACCGCCACGGGTGCTGCAACTGACTCGAGGTGGCCATGTGCAGACCTTCGCCGACCCTACATGGCGCCAGATGATGTTGCGCTTCCTCGATGACCCTAGCCATTTCAACGGCCTGCGGCGGCTCGCCGAAGTGCCTGATTACCCTGACGAGAAGAACACCCAATGAGTGAAGAACGCAACGCCATCCCGCTGATCCTGACGGGTGTGGGCAGCATCATCGTGACGGTGGGCGCCTTGTGGTACTACGGCTACCTGCATTTCGCCAAACCCGAGGATGCCCTGTTGTTGCAGGATTACACCATGCTCAAGACCGTCCCCGGCGAGGATTACAAGGTTTCGCTGGACCCGGCACCGCAAGTGGCGCAGTGCGTGGACGGTGTATTGGTGCTGTTCGATACCCAGCAGAAAGGCCTGACGGGCGTGCTGGTGGACAACCGCAAGCGTGCAGTGCGCTGCATGGGTGAGGAAACGCCGCAGCAGGTACAGTGAGCGGCAGCGAAGCAAAAAAAAGCCCCGCGTCGATCGCGGGGCTTTCTCTGTCAGCTGGCCAGTATTACTGCTGGGCCTGGCTCATGGAGCGTGGCTGCACCGGCTGATTGTCGTTGGAGATGGTCACCTCCACACGACGGTTCTGTGCACGCCCGGAGTTGCTGGAGTTGTCCGCAACCGGGTACTCCTTGCCGTAGCCTTGGGCCACGATGCGCGCTGGGTCTACGCCGGCGCGCACCAGGGCCATGCGTACGCTGTTGGCGCGGCGCTCGGACAGGCTCTGGTTGTAGCTGGCCGAGCCGACGCTGTCGGTGTAGCCCTCTACGATCACCTTGCGCTCAGGGTTTTCCTGAAGGAACTGGGCCAGTTTGGTGATGTTCGGGTAGGCGTTGCTTTTCAGCTCGGCCTTGTTGAAGTCGAACAGCACGTCACCGAAGGTCACCAGCGTACCGCGGTCGGTCTGCTTGGCGTTCAGGCTGTTCTGCAGCTTGGCGATCTGGGCATCGCGGGCATCCAGCTTGGCCTGGGCACGCTGGGCGGCTGCGTTCTTCAGCTCACCCTCGGCAGTGCGCAGGGCAATGGTCTGCTTGGCCACTTCGACGCGCTGGTTGGTCAGGTAGGCCAGTTGGTCGACTTTCTTCTCGTCTTCACGGTCCATGTAGGCCTTGTCGGCCTTGTTCAGCCAATCCTGGGCATCCTTGGTTTCCAGCGCGGCGACTTTGCTCGCCTGTGGATCGCTCTGCAGGGCCGAGAAGTTGGTGCGGGCGGCTTCCAGGTTGGCGTTAGGGTCGTGCGAGCACGCAGCAAGACCGACGCTCAGGGCCAGCAGGGCGGGAATCATGACGTAATTGCGCATAGTGTTCATCCTTTGATCGTGTGCGAAGGCTAAGGTTGGCGGGGCAGGGCTCACTGAGCGCTGCGCAGGCCTTCCTCACGTACGTCCTGAACGCCCTGGCGGGCATCCTGCACGGCCTTCTGAGCCTTGGCCGCCTGGGCCTTGCGTTCGGCCAGGCGTGCGTCCCATTCGGCCTGTTCGGCCAGGCGCTTGGCTTCGTCGTACTTCTTGTCGTGCATGGCGATTTCAGCCTGCTTGAACTTGTCTTGCGCGGCTTTCATTTCCACGGCGGCGAACTCGGTGCCGCCAGCGCTGACAGCGGAATTCACGGCGGACTGGGTAACCGCATATTGCTCGGTAGGCGGGTTACCCGCACAGCCGGCCAGGACCAGGCTACTGCCCAGGGCCAGCGCGGCCAGCTTGAACCCGCGCACATGAGTGGATGACGGTTTGCTAGTGCGGGTTTTCATGGTGGTCAGCTCCATTGGATCACTCCTGATAACGATGTCCGTAGCAGTCCATCGCTCATTCCCTGACAAGTCCGCGCGCTTGGGATCAACGGTGCACAACGGCAGGTGTGCAGGGTTTTAGCGTGATGGCTATTAGCTGTGACTAAGAGTTTTTTTGGATAGTTCCGAAAAATTTCTGACCCGGCGGAGGGTTTTTGCAGAGTGCCCGAGGCAATTGAAGCGGGTGGCGGACGGCGCGGCCAATGTTCTTCTCGGCGCGTTTGCTGCCCGAGGTCAGGCGCCGCGCGGGCGGCGCCAGATCGCTCAAGGCTGCGCAAGGCCTACGCCCCTGGCTCTTCACTGCCCTCGGTGGTAAGGCTGTGCAGATGCTGCTTCGACAGCGACAAAAACCGCGGTGTCGGCCCCACATCCTCATACATCGGGTCACCTTCTTCATCGGTGGCGATGACCTGGCGACCGGGCACATAGGGAAAACTGGCTTCCACTTCTTCAAGCGCGGCCGCGACCAGTTCGCCGAGCAGTTCCTCGGCGGTGCGTTTGGGGTACATGTCGATCAGCGCGGCCAGGCGCGCTTCGGACTCCAGGTCCAGATGCAGGACATGGCCGGTACGGCTCAAGGTGCCGGCGGCATTCTGTTCCCAGTGCTGGGCGAGTTCACGGATTTTCATGATGACCTCTGGTTACGCCTCGAAGGCTGCATGGCATGGGAGTGCTCAACCTTCACTTTAGTTTGCTTTGGCCGATCCCTGCTTGCCATCGCTGCTTGGCTGGGGGCACTCTTGGGTGAATGTCACCGCCCCAATGTGGGAGCGGACATGCCCGCGAACACCGGCGAAGCCGGTGCCAGCCACCGGGTTGGATTTTTCGCGGGCATGCCCCCCCACAGGAAGGGCGTGGAGCCTGGAAGGGATGCAACGGAGAGAGGGGCCAATGACCGATATCGATGTGCGCTTGCGTGAAGATGTGCATGTGTTGGGTGAACTGCTGGGCGAAACCATCCGCCAACAGCATGGCGATGCATTCCTGCAGAAGATCGAAGCCATTCGCCACAGCGCCAAGGCCGACCGCCGCGGCCCCGGGGAGCAACTGAGTTCGACCCTGGCAGACCTTGCCGAAGAAGACCTGCTACCCGTGGCCAGGGCCTTCAACCAGTTTCTCAACCTGGCCAACATGGCCGAGCAGTACCAGTTGATCCGCCGACGCGATGCCGACCAGCCCGAGCCGTTCGAAGCGCGGGTGCTGCCTGAGTTGCTGGCGCGGCTGAAGCAGGCCGGGCACAGCAACGATGCCCTGGCCCGGCAGCTGGCCAAGCTGGATATCCAGCTGGTGCTCACGGCACACCCCACCGAAGTGGCGCGGCGCACGCTGATCCAAAAGTACGATGCCATTGCCGGCCAGCTGGCTGCACAGGACCACCGCGACCTGACCCCGGCAGAACGCGAGCACGTGCGTGAACGCCTGCGCCGGTTGATCGCCGAGGCCTGGCACACCGAGGAAATCCGACGCACCCGGCCAACCCCGGTCGACGAGGCCAAGTGGGGCTTCGCCGTGATCGAGCATTCGCTATGGCACGCCATCCCCAGCCACCTGCGCAAGGTCGACAAGGCCTTGTTGGACGCTACCGGGCTGCGCCTGCCGCTGGAGGCCGCCCCCATCCGCTTTGCCTCGTGGATGGGCGGGGACCGCGACGGCAACCCGAACGTGACCGCCGTGGTGACCCGCGAGGTGCTGCTGCTGGCCCGCTGGATGGCTGCTGACCTGTTCCTGCGCGACATAGATGCGTTGGCCGCCGAGTTGTCCATGCAGCAGGCCAACGCCGCCCTGCGCCAGCAGGCCGGCGACAGCGCTGAACCCTACCGGGCGGTGCTCAAGCAGTTGCGCGACCGCTTGCGCGCAACGCGTGCCTGGGCGCACTCGGCGTTGAACAGCAGCCAGCCGCCCAGCGCCGAGGTGCTGGTCGACAATCGTGACCTGATTGCCCCACTGGAACTGTGCTACCAGTCCCTGCACGAGTGCGGCATGGGCGTTATCGCCGAGGGGCCTCTGCTGGACTGCTTGCGCCGCGCGGTCACATTCGGCCTGTTCCTTGGCCGGCTGGACGTGCGCCAGGACGCGGCCCGGCACCGTGACGCCCTGACCGAAATCACCGATTACCTGGGCCTGGGCCGCTACGCCGACTGGGATGAAGAGCAGCGCATCGAATTCCTCCAGGCCGAGCTGAAAAACCGCCGGCCGCTGCTGCCGGCACACTTCAAGCCGCAGGCGGATACTGCCGAGGTGCTGGCCACCTGCCGGGTAGTGGCGGGTGCACCTGCTGCCTCGTTGGGCTCTTACGTCATCTCCATGGCCGGGGCTGCCTCGGACGTGCTGGCTGTACAACTGCTGCTCAAGGAAGCTGGCCTGACCCGGCCGATGCGCGTGGTGCCATTGTTCGAAACCCTCGCTGACCTGGATAACGCCGGGCCGGTGATGCAGCGCCTGCTGGGCCTGCCAGGTTACCGTGCAGGGCTGCGCGGCCCGCAGGAGGTCATGATCGGCTACTCCGACTCCGCCAAGGACGCCGGGACCACGGCAGCGGCCTGGGCGCAGTACCGTGCCCAGGAAAACCTGGTGCGTATCTGTGCCGAACATCAGGTCGAATTGCTGCTGTTCCATGGCCGCGGCGGCACTGTGGGCCGTGGCGGTGGGCCTGCCCATGCGGCGATCCTGTCACAGCCACCGGGCTCGGTGGCCGGGCGTTTCCGTACCACCGAGCAGGGCGAGATGATCCGCTTCAAGTTCGGTTTACCGGGCATTGCCGAGCAAAACCTCAACCTGTACCTGGCTGCCGTACTCGAAGCCACGCTGTTGCCACCGCCGCCGCCGCAGCCGGCCTGGCGCGAAGTCATGGACCAGCTGGCCGCCGATGGCGTCAAGGCGTACCGCAGTGTGGTGCGGGACAACCCGGACTTCGTCGAGTATTTCCGCCAGTCGACGCCGGAACAGGAACTGGGGCGCCTGCCACTGGGCAGCCGCCCGGCGAAACGCCGCGCCGGTGGCATCGAAAGCCTGCGGGCCATCCCATGGATCTTCGGCTGGACCCAGACGCGGCTGATGCTGCCGGCCTGGCTGGGCTGGGAAACCGCGCTGAGCAATGCCCTGGCGCGTGGCCAAGGCCAACTGCTGGCGCAGATGCGCGAACACTGGCCGTTCTTCCGCACCCGCATCGACATGCTGGAAATGGTACTGGCCAAGGCAGATGCGCAAATTGCCGAGGCCTACGACGAACGTCTGGTGCAACCGCAGCTGCTGCCTTTGGGGGCGCACCTGCGCGACCTATTGTCGCAGTCGTGCCAGGTAGTGCTGGGCCTTACCGGGCAGCCGGTGCTACTCGCGCACAGCCCCGAGACACTGGAATTCATCAGCTTGCGTAACACCTACCTGGACCCGCTGCACCGCCTGCAGGCCGAATTGCTGGCGCGCTCGCGCAGCCGCGAAGCCGCTCTGGACAGCCCGTTGGAGCAGGCCTTGCTGGTAACGGTGGCGGGCATCGCCGCCGGCTTGCGCAACACCGGTTGAGCGCAGGGCCGGGTGCGGCAGTCGGCATGCCGTAGCGGCTGTACGGCAGCAGCGAAAGGGTGGTTGCGCCAGGCGCAACCACCTGCCTGCTTGGCCGCAAGTGGCGCATTCCTGCAACTTTGGGACGCTTGTCTGGCTGCCGGGCGCTGTGTATCTTGAGCAGCCCTCTGACCGAATTATGGTCATACCCGATTTTCCGGACTTGGCCCTGGTCGCCGAATCCATTGAAGTTCATAAAAAAATTTGAGGAGCACAAGATGCGCGTTATTCTGCTGGGAGCTCCCGGGGCCGGTAAAGGTACTCAGGCAAAGTTCATCACCGAAAAGTTCGGTATCCCCCAAATCTCCACCGGTGACATGCTGCGTGCTGCCGTAAAGGCCGGCACCCCGCTGGGCCTGGAACTGAAGAAAGTCATGGATGCCGGCCAGCTGGTGTCCGACGAGCTGATCATCAGCCTGGTCAAGGAGCGCATCGCCCAGCCGGATTGCGCCAACGGCTGCCTGTTCGACGGCTTCCCACGGACCATTCCACAGGCCGAAGCCATGGTTGCGGCCGGTGTCGATATCGACGCCGTGGTTGAAATTGCCGTAGACGATGAAGAAATCGTGGGCCGCATGGCGGGGCGCCGTGTGCACCTGGCCTCGGGCCGTACCTACCACATTCAGTACAACCCGCCGAAAGTGGAAGGCAAGGACGACGTCACTGGCGAAGACCTGATCCAGCGCGACGACGACAAGGAAGAAACCGTTCGCCATCGCCTGTCGGTCTACCACAGCCAGACCAAGCCGCTGGTGGACTTCTACCAGAAGCTGTCGGCGGCCAATGCTGGCAAGCCGAAGTACAGCCACATCGAAGGCGTAGGCTCGGTTGAAGCCATCACGGCCAAGGTCCTGGCAGCCCTGAGCTGATCCAGCACCTGGCGCACGGTCCGCTTTTCGTGGGAGCGGCCTTGCGTCGCGAAAGGGCTGCGCAGCAGCCCCATCAATTTTTGCCACGTCGCTGACACCCTGGGGCCGCTTTGCGGCCCTTTCGCGACGCAAGGCCGCTCCCACAGGGCCCACACAGCGGCCCCTTGGGGACACAACGGCGCAGCTGCTCTATAATGCCGCTCTTTTTCTTCGCACCTGGATACCCGTTCGATGACCACCCTGTTGGCCCTGGATACCGCCACCGAAGCCTGTTCCGTCGCGCTGCTGCATAACGGCAAGGTAACCAGCCATTACGAGGTGATCCCGCGCATGCATGCCCAGAAGCTGCTGCCGATGATCAAGCAGTTGCTGGCCGATTCCGGTGTGGCACTGAATGCGCTCGATGCCATCGCCTTTGGCCGGGGCCCGGGTGCGTTCACCGGTGTGCGTATCGCCATCGGTGTGGTCCAGGGTTTGGCGTTCGCCCTCGAGCGCCCGGTGCTGCCGGTCTCCAACCTTGCCGCGCTGGCCCAGGGCGCGTTGCGCGAACAGGGCGTGCAGCAGGTCGCCGCGGCCATCGATGCGCGTATGGAGGAGGTGTACTGGGGGTGCTACCAGGCCACGGCGGGGGAAATGCGCCTGGTCGGCAGGGAGGCCGTGTTGCCACCCGAGCAGGTGGCGCTGCCGGTAGAGAGTACCGGTGCCTGGTTCGGTGCCGGCACGGGTTGGGGTTATGGCGAACGCCTGGCAGTGACAGTCGCGGCCAGTGATGCCCAGGCCCTGCCCAGCGCTGTGGACGTACTTGCCCTGGCCGGTTTTGCCTGGGCGCGTGGCGAGGCAGTCACCGCCGAGCAGGCGCAGCCGGTCTATCTGCGCGACAATGTAGCTACTCCGAAGAAGCAATAACTGCTGTCCGTCGGTTATTGCCGATCACGCTAAAACCTTTTTCGCATTCTGTGGTCCAGTTATCAATGAAGCATTAGCGACGCAGCTCGGATGCTGCTAAATTGCCATCATTGATCCCGAGTGCCATGCCATGCGTATCGACGGTTTCTCATCGCAGTACCCGATCAAGCGCACGCCGCGCAAGGCCGCGGTGCGCGAGGATGCGGTCGATGATGCAGAGGTCGTCGATGGCCTTGAAGCCGCGCCACCCGAGCCCGCCGCTCGCCGCCTTGGCGCTGGTCTGCCAGCCCGCCAGCAGGACATGGTTTTCCCTCGCGCCCGTGACCGGCGTACCGCCAATGCCTTGGCCAGTTACCTGAGCACCGCCGGTTTTACCGACTGGGACATGGAAGTACTAGGGCTCGACCTGTACATTTGATGGATGAGTCCATCACCCCTGCCTTACTTTCTCGGTTGCCCGTCATGGAGTGAAAACGCCTGGCGCGACTACCTGTACCCCGCCGACGCCAGCAGCGGCCAGATGCTGGGCTTCTACAGCCAGGTGTTCAACGCGGTAGAGGGCAACACCACCTTCTATGCCCGGCCTGCCCCTGGCACCCTTGCCCGCTGGGCACAGGTAATGCCCGCACATTTCCGGTTCACCGCCAAGTTCCCCCGCGACATCAGCCACGCTGGTGACCTGCGCGACCAGCTGGAGCCTGCCTTCGATTTCACCCGGTTGATGGCGCCATTGGGCGGGCGTGTGTCCCCCTACTGGTTGCAATTGCCGGCCCAGTTCGGCCCTGCGCGCCTGGGCGAGCTGTGCCATTTTCTGGATGAGCTGGCGGTGCCCGTGGCAGTTGAAGTGCGTAACCAGGCGTTTTTTGCCAAGGGTGAAGAGGAGCGCATGCTCAACCGGGTGCTGCACGAGCGCGGCGTCGAGCGTATCTGCCTCGACCCGCGCGCGCTGTTCAGCTGCACTTCGCGTGACCCTGCCGTGCTGCATGCGCAGTCGAAAAAGCCCAAGGTGCCGCCGCGCCCGGCCGCCTTTACCCAACACCCGCAGGTACGCTTCATCGGCCACCCGGAACTGCAAGCCAACGACGTGTTTCTCACCCCGTGGGTAGACAAGGTGGCCAGCTGGATCGAAGAAGGCCGCAACCCCTATATCTTCCTGCATACCTCGGACAACCGCCTGGCGGCGGCACTTGCCCGGCATTTTCACCAGCGCCTGATGTTGCGTTTGCCGGGCCTTGCCGCGCTGCCGGAATTGCCGCGCGCCCCCGAGGTCGAACAACTGGGGCTACTGTGACCCTTCCCTGACTGCCGGAGGTTCCACCATGGATGTGCAAACCCTGCGAGCCGAAGCCTTCAAGGCCTTGCACCAGCGTGACGGTGCATTCGTCATCCCCAACCCGTGGGATGCCGGGTCGGCCAGGCTGTTGGCGAGCCTGGGCTTCGAAGCGCTGGCCACTACCAGCGCCGGCCTGGCCTTCAGCCTGGGCCGCCCGGATGCCGAAGGGGCCTTGAGCCTGGACGACACATTGGACAACGCCGGCGAAATCGTCGACGCCACCGCGTTGCCGGTTGCGGCCGACCTGGAAAACGGCTTCGGCGACCTGCCCGAGGACTGCGCGCAGACCATTCTGCGTGCCGCCGAGGTTGGCCTGGTGGGTGGGTCTATCGAAGACGCCAGCGGCCGCCATGATGCGCCCATCTATGATATCGGCCTGGCGGTGGAGCGTGTACGCGCCGCAGTGCAGGCTGCCCGGAGCCTGCCGTTCCCGTTCACCCTGTGCGCCCGTGCAGAAAACCTGCTGCACGGGCGCATGGACCTGGACGACACCATCCTGCGCCTTCAAGCCTACGCCGAAGCGGGGGCCGATGTGCTGTATGCGCCTGGCCTGCGAACGGCGGAAGAAGTGCGCGCGGTGGTGCAGGCCGTGGCCCCGCGGCCGGTCAACGTGCTGATGGGCATGGCCGGCGTGGCGTTGAGCGTCAACCAGTTGCAGGACCTTGGTGTGCGTCGCATCAGCCTGGGCTCGTCGCTGGCCCGCGCGGCCCTGGGTGCGTTGCAGCGGGCCGCGCTGGAAGTCCATGACCACGGCACCTTCGGCTACGCAGACCAGGCTTTGCCGTTCGCTCAGCTCAACGACCTGTTCCGCCGTTGATGCGGGCCCTGATGCTGCTGGCCGGCCTGCTGTTGTTGGCCGTGCTTGCCTGGCAACTGGGCTGGCGCTTGCCCGCGCCTTGGAACCCCTGGTCGCCGTTGGATGTGCGCCAACCACCCAATTGGTTGACCCCTTACAAGCTGTCGCGGCTGCGGGATGACCCCGCGCTGTGCCGCCAGGCACTGGCCACCAGCCAACTGCGCTACCGGGCACAGGCCGACAGCCCGGCCTCGGCCAACTGCCCGCTGGAAAATGTGTGGCGTATCGAAGCCGGCAAGGCGCGCCTGAGCAGCAGCTTTCTGGCCAGCTGCCCACTGGCGGTGGCGTATGCGCTGTTCGAACACCACGCGTTGCAGCCTGTCGCGCAACGGGTGTTGGGCCAGCCGGTGACCCAGGTCGACCATTTGGGCAGCTTTGCCTGCCGCAACGTCTACCACCGCAAGCAGGGCCGCCTGAGCCAGCACGCGACGGCCAACGCCCTGGACATCAGCGGCTTTCGCCTGCAGGACGGTCAGCGCATCGTTCTGGCGCGTGACTGGCAGGCGGGTGGGGCCAAGGCGCAATTCCTGCGCGAGGTGCAGCAGGCTGCCTGCCAAAGCTTCAGCACTGTGTTGGGGCCCGACTACAACGCCGCGCACCACAATCACTTCCACCTGGACATGGGCCGCTGGCAGGTCTGCCGCTAAGGTCAGGCGTAGGCGCGCACGTTGTTCAGCACCACTGGGCGCGCCCAGTGGATGTCGAACGCCAGGTCGGTCTGCTGCTTGCTCAGCGTGGCATCGTCGAACGGTTCGGCGGCGGGTGGCAACAAGTCGCTTTCCAGTTCGGCGATGGGCAGGAACAGCGGGCGCGGGCTAGGGCCCGGTCCGGGGTCGGGCAGCGGCTGACCCTGGCTCATCACCACCGGGCGCAGCCAGCTGTTGTTGATGTCGAGCTGGCGCTGCTGCTCGATCAGTTCCATGGCACTGAAAGGCTCGGGGGCCGGCGGCAAGAGGCTGGCTTCCAGCTCGGCCTTGGGCAGAAACAGCGGCTCGGGTGGGACAACGCGCGTATCCTGCACCGGGCAGGCGCGCTGGGCGTCGATCATGGCCAGCGCGCGGGCGCCGCCGATCGGTTCGCCGCTGTCCTGGTCGTATTGCACGAACGACTGGCTGATGCTGTCTACGGGCTCTTCCTGGCGCTCGGCCATGGCCCGGGCGAAAAAATCCTGCCACAGGTGGCTGACGCCCCCGAGTGCCTGGGTGTTGTGCTGACTGTAGTTGCCGACAGGCGACAAATAGGTCAAGCCGATGGGAAGAGTATCTGACATGGCAGTCGCGCGCGTTGTGCTCTGGCAGAATAGCGGGATATTGCCTGTATCGGCCGTGGCGGCCGATACCTTAAGGGCCGGGTTCAATTTCTAGGTGTTGAAGATGGAAGAGCAGGGCGCAGGTATCCGGGTCGAGGCGCTAACGGCCGAATTCGCAGCGCAGGCCGCTGCATGGGCCGAGCGCCTGGCGCTGCCGTTGCAGGACGATGATGCCGGGTTTGCCGTGCAGGTGGGCGTTGATGGCTTGCAGATCCAGCAATTGGGCCCGCAGGCACCGGGGCCGGTGCGGGTGGACTTTGTCGAAGGCCAGGCCGCGCACCGGCGCCAGTTTGGCGGTGGCAACGGGCAGATGATCGCCAAGGCCGTGGGCATCGCCCAAGGCGTGCGACCGCAGGTGCTGGATGCCACGGCGGGGCTGGGCAAGGACGCGTTCGTGCTGGCCAGCCTGGGCTGCCAGATGACCTTGATCGAACGCCAGCCGCTGATAGCCGCGCTGCTGGAAGATGGCCTGGCGCGCGCCCGGCTGGATGAAGAAGTGGGGCCGATTGTCGGGCGCATGCGCCTGCTGACCGGTAATGCCATCGAGCGCATGCGCAGTTGGGAAGGCGAGGCGCCGCAGGTGATCTACCTCGACCCAATGTTCCCGCACCGCGACAAGAGCGCCCTGGTGAAAAAGGAGATGCGCGTGTTCCGGCCCTTGGTCGGCGATGACCTGGATGCCCCGGCCCTGCTTGAAGCCGCCCTGGCGTTGGCCAGCCACCGGGTGGTGGTGAAGCGCCCACGCAAGGCGCCGATCATTGACGGGCCGAAACCGAGCCATAGCCTTGAGGGCAAGTCGAGCCGGTACGACATCTACCCGAAGAAAGCGCTTAAAGCCTGACCTTTATCTGACCGGCTAGTGCGGCCGATGTGGGAGCGGGCGAGCCCGCGAAGCAGGCACCGCAGTGGTTGGCACGGGCTGCGCCCGTGTTCGCGGGCCTGCCCGCTCCCACAGGCATTGAGCAAGATTCAGCACTCGAGACAACATGGCTGCCGCCGAATGCCAGCGTCTGTTTCAAGGCTGAAACGCGCGCAAGAACACCCCAACCACCTCGCGCACATGCGCTTCTGCCGCATCACCTTCCAGCGGCCCCGCACAGCCGAGCAATAGCCGGTAATCCGGCGCCCCCTTGACCAGGCAGAAGAAGTGCTCCGCTGCCCGCAGCGGGTTGTCGATACGCAGCAGCCCACGCTCATCCGCCTCGCGCAGCAGCGCTTCCATCCCTGCCAGCACGCGCTTGGGCCCGGCCTCGTAGAAATACTCGCCAAAGCTTGCATCCAGGCTGCCCTGGGCCATGATCAGGCGGCTGAGCTTGACCGCTTCGTCACTGCTGATCAGCGCCTGGAAACCACGGGCGATGTTCAGCAGCACGTCTTCGACCTGCGCACCGGCGGGGTACTCGAACAACAGGTCCGGCAGCTGGATCTGGCACGTGGCCATGACCGCTGAACAGAACAGCGTCTGCTTGTCGGTGAAGTGGCTGTACACGGTGAGCTTAGAAACACCTGCCGCCGAAGCGACCGCATCCATGCTGGTGTTGGCGTAGCCAAGGCTTAAGAACAGCGACTTGGCAGCTTCGAGAATCGCCTCGCGCTTGGCCAGGTCCTTGGGCCGGCCTGGGCCGATGGGTGCGTCGTTGGGCATTGTGGTCTGCATGTGGTTGATCAAGCTCCCATATTACCGGCTGGAGCGGTTTCCAGCAGTGATCGTAGCCATCGTCAGGTGATTTCTTATCGACGCTGGCTTCTCGGCAGCAGTTCCCTGACTTAATATACCCGCCAGTACAAATATTCGAAGTACCCTCTGCGAAAGGATTCATCATGTTGCGCCAGGCCTTGTCCATCGCGTTGCCCGCCGCCGTCGCCGTGCTTCTGGCGGCGTGCGAACAGGAAGCCGCCGCCCCTGCCGCCCCGCGCCCGGCGTTGGTGGTGCAGCCGCAGCCAGCCGAAGCGGGGGCCGCCAGTTACCCCGGTGAGGTGCGTGCGCGCTTCGAGCCGGAACTGGCGTTCCGTATTGCCGGCAAGGTCAGCAAGCGGCTGGTCGAAGAAGGGCAGCGGGTCAAGGCCGAGCAACCGCTGGCCGAGCTGGACCCGCAGGACGTACGCTTGCAACTGGAAGCTAACCGCGCACAACTGGCCGCCGCCGAAGCCAACCTGGCACTGGTGCGCACCGAGCGTGATCGCTACCAGAAGCTGCTGGACCGGCAGATGGTCAGCCATTCTCAATATGACAATGCCGAAAACCTCTACCGTGCCGGCCTGGCGCGCCTGAAGCAGGCCAAGGCGCAGTTCGACGTGGCCGGGAACCAGGCAGCCTATGCCGTATTGCGCGCGCCCCAGGCCGGGGTGATTGCCAAGCGCCAGGTGGAAGTGGGCCAGGTGGTTGCCGCTGGGCAAACCGCCTTCACCCTCGCCGCCGATGGTGAGCGCGAGGTGGCCATCGCCCTGCCAGAGCAGCAGTTCGCTCGGGTCGCCATCGGCCAACCGGTGAGTGTGGAGCTGTGGTCGCACCCGCAGGCGCGCTTCCAGGGGCGCATCCGCGAGCTGTCACCCGCGGCCGATCCGCGCTCGCGCACCTTCGCCGCCCGCATCGCCTTCACCACGTCGGCTGCCCCGGCCGAGCTGGGCCAGAGCGCCCGGGTATTCATTGCGACCGAAGGCCTGATCCCACTGTCTGTACCGCTGTCGGCGGTTACCGCCGAAGACGGCCAGGCCTATGTGTGGCGGTTGAACAAGGACAGCCGCCTGGAGCGGGCTGTGGTGCGCCTGGGTGCGTACGGCAACGATAGCGTGCCCGTGCTCGATGGGCTGGCCGCCGATGACTGGGTGGTGGCCGCCGGTGGTCATGTATTGCGTGAGGGGCAGCAGGTACGCCCCGTCGACCGCAGCAACCGCATAGTGAACCTGACGGCCAAGGAGTAAGTCCCGATGGGTTTCAACCTTTCTGCCTGGGCGCTGCGCAACCGCCAGATCGTCCTGTTCCTGATGATCCTGCTGGCGGCCATTGGCGCCATGTCCTACACCAAGCTGGGCCAAAGTGAAGACCCGCCGTTCACCTTCAAGGCCATGGTCATTCGTACCCTGTGGCCCGGTGCCACGGCCGAGGAAGTGTCGCGCCAGGTAACCGAGCGCATCGAGAAAAAGCTGATGGAAACCGGTGAGTACGAGCGGATTGTCTCGTTTTCCCGGCCTGGCGAATCGCAGGTCACGTTCATGGCCCGCGACTCGCTGCACTCCAAGGACATTCCCGAGCTGTGGTATCAGATCCGCAAGAAGGTCGCGGACATTCGCCATACCTTGCCGCCGGAAATCCAGGGCCCCTTCTTCAACGACGAATTCGGCACTACCTTCGGCAATATCTATGCACTGACCGGCAAGGGCTTCGACTACGCCGTGCTCAAGGACTATGCCGACCGGATCCAGATCCAGCTGCAGCGGGTCAAGGACGTGGGCAAGGTCGAGCTGATCGGCTTGCAGGACGAGAAAGTCTGGATCGAACTGTCCAACCTCAAGCTGGCCACCCTGGGGGTGCCGCTGCAAGCGGTGCAGAACGCCCTGCGCGAACAGAATGCAGTCAGCACCGCCGGCTTCTTCGAAACCCCCAGCGAGCGCCTGCAACTGCGGGTAAGCGGTCGCTTCGACAGCGTCGAGCAGATTCGCCAGTTCCCGATTCGGGTGGGCGACCGCACTTTCCGCATAGGCGATGTCGCCGAAGTGTACCGTGGCTTCAATGACCCACCCGCACCGCGCATGCGCTTCATGGGCGAAGAGGCCATTGGCCTGGCGGTGTCGATGAAGGATGGCGGCGACATCCTGGTGCTCGGCAAGGCGCTGGAAAGCGAGTTCGAACGCCTGGCGCACAACCTGCCGGCCGGCATGGAATTGCGCAAGGTTTCGGACCAGCCCGCGGCGGTCAAGGCCGGTGTGGGCGAGTTCGTTCAGGTGCTGGCCGAGGCGCTGGTCATCGTGCTGCTGGTCAGCTTCTTCTCCCTGGGCCTGCGGACCGGCCTGGTGGTGGCGCTGGCCATCCCCCTGGTGCTGGCCATGACCTTCGCGGCCATGCATTACTTTGGCATCGGCCTGCACAAGATCTCGCTGGGGGCGCTGGTACTGGCCCTGGGCTTGCTGGTAGACGATGCGATCATCGCCGTGGAAATGATGGCTATCAAGATGGAGCAGGGCTACGACCGCCTCAAGGCGGCCAGTTACGCCTGGAGCAGCACGGCGTTCCCGATGCTCACCGGCACCCTGATCACCGCAGCAGGCTTCTTGCCCATCGCTACGGCGGCCTCAAGCACCGGCGAATACACCCGCTCGATCTTCCAGGTGGTGACCATTGCCTTGCTGGCATCCTGGCTGGTCGCCGTGGTGTTCGTGCCTTACCTGGGCGAGCGCCTGTTGCCCGACCTGGCCCGGCTGCACGCCGCCCGTCATGGCCAGGCGCCAGACCCTTATGCCACGCCGTTCTACCAGCGGGTGCGGCGGGTTGTGGCGTGGTGTGTACGGCGCCGCAAGACGGTGATCCTGCTGACCATCGCGGCTTTCATCGGCAGCATCCTGCTGTTCCGCTTCGTGCCCCAGCAGTTCTTCCCGGCGTCCGGGCGCCCGGAACTGATGGTCGACCTGAAGCTGGCCGAAGGTGCATCGCTGGCCAATACCGCCGAGCGCGTCAAGCAATTGGAGGCGCTGCTCGCGCAGCAGGATGGCATCGACAACTATGTGGCCTACGTGGGTACCGGTTCGCCGCGCTTCTACCTGCCACTGGACCAGCAGCTGCCGGCCGCCAGCTTCGCCCAGTTCGTGGTACTGGCCAAGTCGATGGACGACCGCGAGCGCCTGCGCAACTGGCTGATCGCCACGGTGGACCAGCAGTTCCCCGAGTTGCGCGCCCGGGTCACCCGCCTGGAAAACGGCCCGCCCGTGGGTTACCCGGTGCAGTTCCGGGTCACGGGCGAGCATATCGAGAAGGCGCGGGCACTGGCCCGTGAGGTGGCGGCCAAGGTGCGCGAGAACCCGCATGTGGTGAATGTGCACCTGGACTGGGAGGAACCGAGCAAGGCGGTGTTTCTGAGCATCGACCAGGACCGTGCCCGTGCGCTGGGCGTGAGCACCGCGCACCTGGCGAGTTTCCTGCAAAGTTCGCTGACCGGCACCACCGCCAGCCAGTACCGCGAAGACAACGAGCTGATCGAGATACTGCTGCGCGGTACGCTGCAGGAGCGCAGCGAGCTGGGCAACCTGGGCAGCCTGGCGTTGCCGACCGACAACGGCCAGAGCGTGGCGCTGTCGCAGGTCGCGACCCTGGAGTATGGCTTTGAGGAGGGCATCATCTGGCACCGTAACCGCTTGCCGACAGTGACCGTGCGGGCAGACATCTACGACAAGGCGCAACCTGCGACACTGGTGAAGCAGATTCTGCCTTCTTTGCAGGGCATCCGCGCCAAGCTGCCCGACGGTTACCTGCTGGAAGTGGGCGGCACAGTGGAAGATGCCGAGCGCGGGCAGAAATCGGTGAACGCTGGCATGCCGCTGTTCATCGTGGTGGTGTTGAGCTTGCTGATGATCCAGCTGCGCAGCTTCTCGCGCACGCTGATGGTGTTCCTGACCGCGCCGCTGGGGTTGATCGGCGTGACGCTGTTCCTGCTGGTGTTCGGCCAGCCGTTCGGCTTTGTCGCCATGCTCGGCACCATTGCCCTGGCGGGGATGATCATGCGCAACTCGGTAATTCTGGTTGACCAGATCGAGCAGGACATTGCGGCAGGGATGGACCGCTGGCAAGCGATCATCGAGGCCACGGTGCGGCGCTTCCGGCCGATCGTGCTGACCGCCCTGGCCGCGGTGCTGGCCATGATCCCGCTGTCGCGTAGCGTATTCTACGGGCCGATGGCGGTTGCGATCATGGGTGGCCTGATCGTGGCCACGGTGCTGACGTTGTTGTTCCTGCCGGCGTTGTACGCGGCCTGGTTCAGGGTAAAGCAGCGTTGAAGACCCAGGCGCGAGCATGCAGGCAGCTTGCGCCCTGGGTGTTGAAGGCGCCGGCCCTTACCAGCTCAGGCAGCTGTTGGTGCGGCCTTTGCACGGGCCATGGCCGCTGACGGCGGCAGGTGCAATGCGGGCCTGGTCCTGAGCGACGAAAGTCTCTTTCCAGGCCAGGCGCTTGCCGTGCGGGTTACCGTTGGTGGCCTGGTAGCGCAGGCTCACCTGGTAAGCATGGCCTTCCTTGAGCGTTGCCCCATCGATCATGAAACTGAAGGTCTGGGGCAGCGCCAGTTCGCCTTGCTGCTCGATGGTCAGCACGGGCTGCAGGACGGAACTGCCTTTGGCAGCGCCGAAGCCCTCCAGTTTTTCACTCAGCACCAATACGTAACCCGCCGAAGCGTCCGGTGTAATCCGGTCTTGGCTTTCGCAGTCGATGAAGATCTGGAAATGTGGGGTGCAGGGCATAGCGGAAACTCCTCGTCGAAAAGAGCCGCCATCCTGCACCTTGCTGTTGGCCGAGGGAGCGGGGAAAGGCGGTACAGGCAAAACGACGCAGAGGCAGCGGCCGCGCGGGTTCACGCAGGCCGCTGGCGTGGCACCACGCGTTCAGAGCGTGCCGAAGACCTTCTTGGCCAGGCTGGTAGCTGCGGCGGCCGGGTTCTGGCGAATGTTCTGCTCTTGCTTGCCGATCATCTCGAACAGGCCGTCCAGCGCCTTCTCGGTCACGTAGTTCTCGATGTTGGCGTCATCCTTGACCAGCCCCAGGCCTTTGGCCTGCGCGGCGAAGGCGTTGTACTGCTGAGCCACGCCAACCTGGTCGGTGGCCTGCTTTACGATCGGCAGGAACTTGGCCCGAATCTGCTCGCGGCTGCTCTTGTTCAGGTACTGGGTGGCTGAGTCGTCACCGCCGCTGAGAATGCCCTTGGCGTCGGTCACGCTCATGTTCTTCACGGCATCTACCAGAATCGCCTGAGCCTGCGGCACGGCCTTTTCGGCGGCCTTGTTCATGCTGGTTTCCAGGGTTTCGACCTGCTCGCCCTTGCCGAACATCTTCATCGCTTTGGCGGCCTTGCCCAGGTTGCCCGGCAGTTCGATACGCACGTCCGGGTTATTGCTGAAGCCGCCTGGGGCGCTCAGTTGCTTGACCGCCAGTTGCGCGCCTTGGGTGAGGGCATCTTTCAGGCCGCCGGTGGCGTCCTTCTGGCTCAAGTCGCCCAGCGACAGGGCCAGCGCGCTGGCCGACAGCAGCAGGCCGGCGCACAGAGTGGTGAAGCGCAGGGAAGTGCGGATCATGAAGCGTTCCTTGTAAACAGATGAATACGGGTATCAGCGAACCTGGTCGAGCTTGACGCGCAGGGGTTGCGGGGCGGTGCCGTCGAGCAGCACGCCATGGTGTTCGGTATTGATGAACAGCAGTTTGCCGCCCAGCTCGATGCGCGCGCTCAGCGCATAGCGGTGGCCGGGTTTGACCTGGCGCGGATCGTAGGTGAGGTGGAACGGCAGCGGCACGTTGCCTTTGATCGGGCCTGCCTGGCGGGCCAGGGTCACGGCCGGGGCGTCCATCAACGACACGTCCTGCAGTTCGACGCTCAGGGTGGCGGCCGGCGGCAGGGCAATGCGCTGCAGGTAGAAGACTTCGCCATCCAGGCTGGCCTGGGCGGGCGGGGTTTGGCTGGAGCAGGCTGCGAGCAGGGATGCGCAACACAGCATAAAGAGCTTTTTCATGGAATCTCCGTTGTCCTTGGAGCCGGCTTGTGGCCAACCCCAGGGACTTTAGCGGATTTTCCCTAATCAATCATGGAGTACGACCGTGGGCGTCGCCACGTTATCGACCACCACGCGTTCGGTGCCAGACAAGGTGTGAGGGTTTACGGCGTGGTGGGTGGTGTTGATGAACTGCAGTTGCCCGTTCTGCTCGATGCGCACGGCCAGCACGTAGCTGCCGCGCGGGTCGAGCTGGCTGAGGTCGCAGGCCAGTTGCAGCTTGATCGGCATTACACCGGCGCACTGAAGGCGCAGCTCTGCCTGGCTGACGGCCGGCGCGTCGGCATGGGACACGTCGAGCAGGCTCAGTTGCACCTGGGCGGAGGCTGGCAGGTAGTTGTCGCTGGAAGAAACGATTTCGACGTCGATCGATTTGATCTGGTTCATGGTGGTACTCCTTGAGAGGGGGAAAGCATGGCGATGCTGTCCCCTCTCAAGGCCTGGCGGCAGACAGAAAAGCTACCCTTGCACCACGTCTGAAGGCTCGTCGCGATGCAGCGCCACCTGGCGGATGGACAGGCGCAGCTCGGCCGACAGCACGCGCTTGGCCACGCCTTCGGCCAGTTCGCCGAGCTTGTCGTGGTAACCCAGCTTGCCTTGGGCATCGGCATGCAGCACGCCTTGCTGGAGCAAGGTCTGGATGAAGTGGCGGAACAGCGTCTTGTCGAAAAACTCCGGGGCGTTCAAGCCATGCAGGATCGACAGGCGCTGGGCCATCATCACGCACAGGTCTTCCAGCGCTTCGGCGCTGAGGCTGTTCTGCCCGCTATTGAGCAGCAAGGACGTGGCCATGTAGAAACGCTGCAGCGTCTGGGTGATGGTACGGGCGAGCAGGGTCAGCAGCACGAACTGCCGCGAGCTGGGCGGCGGGCGCACATAGATGTCGTTGTCCTGGCGCAGCAGGCCTTGCTCGACCAGCGCCGCCAGCCACTGGTCGATGACGTCGTCCAATTGCTGCGGCGCCCAGCGCAGGAACAGTTCGGCCTGCAAATACGGGTACAGCGCGTGCACATATTGCCCCAACAGTTCGCGGCTCATGCGCGAGCTGCTGAGGAAGAAGCTGGCCAGCAGCGCCGGCAGGGCGAAGATGTGCAGCACGTTGTTGCGGTAGTAGGTCATCAGCACCGCATTGCCTTCGTCCAGGTACAGGATGCGGCCCAGGGCGTCCTTCTGCTCGGCGACCAGGTTCATGCTGCGCACGTGTTCGATCAAGGCCTGGCCGTCACCCTCGGGCAGGGTGATGTGCGGCGAGTAGGGCACCTGGCGCAGCAGGGCCAGGTACAGGTCGAGCACGCGGACCAGGGCGCGTTCATCCAGGGCCAGGCGGCTGGTGGACAGCAATGCCATGGCCACCAGGTTGACCGGGTTGATGGCCGCCGCCTCGTTGAGGTGGCGGGCCACGGTCTCACCCAGGCGATGGGTTGTGGCGTTGAGCCAATCCGGGCGGTATTGCGGGCCATACTCCTGCTCACGCCAGCCGGGTTGTTGCTGGTCGAGGAAGCCGGCCAGGCGGATCGGCTCGCCAAAGTTGACCGACACCTGGCCAAAGCGCTGCCTCAGCGCGCCGAACACCTTGAAGATATCGAATACCGACTCTTTCTTCTTGCTGGCACCGCGCAGCTCGCCCAGGTAGGTGCGGCCTTCGAGCACGCGTTCATAGCCGATGTAGACCGGCACGAACACGATGGGCGTGCGTGACGAACGCAGGAAGCTGCGCAGGGTAATGGCCAGCATCCCGGTGCGCGGTTGCAGCATGCGCCCGGTACGGGAACGGCCGCCTTCGACGAAGTACTCCACCGGGAACCCCTTGGTGAACAGGGTGTGCAGGTATTCGTTGAATACCGCGGTATAGAGTGGGTTGCCCTTGAAGGTGCGGCGCATGAAGAATGCCCCGCCACGGCGCAGCAGGTTGCCGACCACCGGCATGTTGAGGTTGATGCCCGCGGCCACATGCGGTGGCGTGAGGCCGTTGCGGAACAGCAGGTACGACAGCAGCAGGTAGTCGATATGGCTGCGGTGGCAGGGCACGTAGATCACTTCGTGGCCGGGCGCGATGCCCTGCACCTGCTCGATGTGGTTGACCTTGATGCCGTCGTAGATCTTGTTCCAGAACCAGCTGAGCACCACCTCCAGGAAGCGGATGGCAGTGTAGGTGTAGTCAGAGGCAATCTCGTTGCCGTAGCGCAAAGCCTGGGCTTCGGCCTTGGCCAGCGGCAGGTTTTCGCGTTGCGCCTCCTCGGCGATGGCCTGGCGCACCAGCGGTGCATGAACCAGCCCTTTGACCAGATTGCGGCGGTGCGAAAGGTCGGGGCCGATGACCGCGGTCTTGAGGTTGCGAAAATGCACGCGCATCAGGCGCTGGGCCATGCGCACGGTGCGTTCGTGGCCTTTGTTGTGCTGCACCAGTTCGCGTAGGTGGATGGGGGCAGAGAACTGCACGCGGGTCTTGCGCCCGAGTATCAGTACGGTCAGCAGCCGCCGCAAACGCCCGGTCACTGCCCAACTGTCGGCAAACAGCAGTTTCCACGGGCTGGACTCGCTGGCTGGGGTCTGGCCCCAGAACACGCTGACCGGAATGATCTGCGCATCTTCCTCGGCATGCTGGGTAACGGCAGCTACCAGGCGCTCGAGGGTGGGCGGGGCGCCACGCTTGTCCTGGCGGCCCAGCCAGTCGGGGTCGGGGGTCAGGTAGAAGAACGCGGCGGGTTCCTGCAGCGGACCGACCGTTACCGGCAGCACCGGGCGCGGCAGCCCTGCCTTGGTGCACTCGTGGTCGAGTACGACCAGGTCGGTGAGCGCTGGCGTAGGCAAGGCATAGATCACTGGCCGGCTGCGGTCCAGGTTCAACGACATGGCCGACTGGTTGATGGTTTCGGAGCGCACCCACAGGTACAACAGGCGACGCAGGGCGCCGAAAATCAGGCGGCGCAGGGGGGAACGGGTCATGGGGTGTGTGCCCTGGGTGTGATGTTCAGATGAGTATCCAGTTAATTAGTCTGCCGTATGTGCGTAAGTTCAGCAAAAATCGGCCAACAACGGGACCGTCATCAAATTTTTTTGTGCTGTGGCATATACTCGGCCTGCCACTTGCAGGTTATTTCGGCAAGCGGCGTTGGCACGGGGCAGGTAAGCCCATGCCTGCACGGCGATCTTCACAATAAAAAACCGGAGTAGTTCAGATGTCGTCTCGTGAGACTGGGAATGTAAAGTGGTTCAACGATGCCAAGGGTTATGGCTTCATTCAGCGCGAAGGTGGTGCGGATGTATTCGTCCACTATCGGGCGATTCGCGGTGAGGGGCATCGTACCCTGGTCGAAGGGCAGCGGGTGGAATACGCGTGCGTGCAGGGCCAGAAGGGCCTGCAAGCCGAAGACGTGGTAGGCCTCTGAGCCTGTAGGAGCGGGCTTGACCCGCGAAAGCAGCCACCGCGATCGTTGGCACGGGCATAGCCCGTGTTCGCGGGTAAACCCGCTCCTACAGAAATGAGCAAGGCTTTGGTTTCAAGACGTACGCCAGGTGATTTCCTCTTCACCGTCGGCGCTGATGCGGACCCAACGGTCGGCATCTTCCTCGCCGTCTTCCTCGACCCAGCCACCCGGTGCGCAGCGCACTTCCACCCCCAGTGCGGCAAATGCAGCGCGGGCGCAGGCAATATCGTCGGCCCAGGGGGTCTGATCGCTTTCCAGGTACAGGCTGTTCCATTTCCCTACAGCCTTCGGTAACCAAGTGACCGGAATGTTACCGGCCTGGCATTTGAACGTCTGGCCTTTCTGCTTCCATTCGCTGCATGGGCCGATCGCCTGGGCAAGCCACCCGGCAATCTGGTTGTGGTCGACGTCGGCGTCCTTCAGGTAGATCTCGATATCAGGTTGGCGCATAAGGGCTCCGGGTGTGCTCAGTCTTGGCGCACAAAATAGTCATAACGCATGGACACCGTTACCTCGAACGGCTCGGGCTGGTCGATCACCCGTGCACGTTTTTCGGCGCTGGCGCGCCAGCCGTGTGGGGTCATGGCCAGCAGGTCGGCGCGGGCCTTGGGGGCGGCCAGGCTCAGGCGCAACGCCAGGGTTTCGCTGTGGGCATGGGCCATGCCCTCGGGGACCAGGGCCAGGTGCTTGTCGTCGGCGTAAGGGCGTACTTCATCGTAGAGCACTTCACGCAGTTCCATCAGGTGGCCGCTGGTCGGGCCTACCCGCATCAGGCCACCGCCGGGGCTGAGCAGGCGTTTGGCTTCGGCCCAGTCCAGCGGGCTGAATACGCTGGCGATGAACTGGCAGCTGGCATCGGCCAGCGGCACCCGGGCCATGCTGGCGACCATCCAGGTGACAGCCGGTGCGCGGCGGCAGGCACGCTTGACCGCCTCGCGGGAGATATCCAGGGCGTAACCGTCGGCCGCGGGCAGGGCCTGGGCCAACTGCGCGGTGTAGTAGCCCTCGCCGCAGCCAATGTCCAGCCAGGCACCGGGCTGGCGCTCGGCGGCCAGTTCGGCCAGGCGCCGGGCCACTGGTGCGTAGTGGCCGCCGTCGAGAAAGTCGCGACGCGCCTCGACCATGGCCTGGTTATCACCTGGGTCACGGCTGTTCTTGTGCTGCACCGGCAGCAGGTTCAGGTAGCCCTGGCGGGCCCGGTCGAAGCGGTGGCCTGCCGGGCAGACCACGCTGTTGTCGACTTGCGCCAGCGGCGCCTGGCAAAGGGGGCAGGCAAGCATCAGGCGAGCAACCGGACCAGGGTCTGGTAGTAGATTTCGGTCAGCAGGTCGAGGTCGCTGGCCAGAATCCGCTCGTCCACCTGGTGGATGGTGGCGTTGACCGGGCCCAGCTCAACCACCTGGGTGCCCAGGGTGGCGATGAAGCGGCCATCGGACGTGCCGCCGCTGGTCGACGGCTGGGTGTCGCGACCGGTGACACCTTTGATGCTGGCCGAAACGGCATCCAGCAGTTCGCCCGGCTCGGTGAGGAACGGCAGGCCTGACAGCGCCCAGTCGATCGACCAGTCCAGTTCGTGCTTGTCGAGGATCGCCGACACCCGCGCCTGCAGGCCTTCGACGGTGGACTCGGTGGAGAACCGGAAATTGAACAGCGCAGTCAGCTCGCCCGGGACCACGTTGGTGGCACCGGTGCCGGAGTTGAGGTTGGAGATCTGGAAGCTGGTCGGCGGGAAGAATGCATTGCCTTCGTCCCAGTGCTCGGCTGCCAGTTCCGCCAAGGCCGGTGCGGCCAGGTGAATGGGGTTGCGCGCCAGGTGCGGGTAGGCCACATGGCCCTGTTTGCCGCGCACGGTCAGCTTGGCGCCCAGCGAGCCACGGCGGCCGTTCTTGACCACGTCACCCAGCAGGGTGGTGCTGGACGGTTCGCCGACGATGCACCAGTCCAGGCGCTGGTTACGTGCTTTCAGGCGTTCGACCACAGCCTTGGTGCCGTGGTGGGCCGGGCCTTCCTCGTCGCTGGTGATCAGGAAGGCGACCTTGCCGCGGTGGTCGGGGTAATCCTGCACGAAACGTTCGCTGGCAACCACCATGCAGGCCAGGCTGCCTTTCATGTCAGCTGCGCCGCGGCCGCAGAGCATGCCGTCGGCGTCGATCAGCGCATCGAACGGTTCATGCTGCCATTGCTGCACGGGGCCGGTGGGCACCACGTCGGTGTGGCCGGCGAAGCACAGTACCGGGCCTTCCTGCTGGCCATGGGTCGCCCAGAAATTGTCGACGTCTTCGATGCGCATGGGCTCGAGCTGGAAGCCCACGGCGCCCAGGCGGTTCATCATTTGCGCCTGGCAATCGGCGTCGACGGGGGTGACCGAGGGGCGACGGATCAGGTCGCAGGCCAGTTGAAGGGTAGGCGAGAGCTCGGCAGGGGCCGTCATGGGGAACTCCGGGGCAAGGCAAGGCGGGGAAATCTGAGGGGCGTTATCTTATAGCAAACCAGTCGCGAAAGGGGCGCCACGCGCCCCCAACATCTCAAGCCTGCTGCGCCTCGGCAGCCTTGTGCGCAGGCTTGGGCAGCGACGACAGCAGCGCCATCACCAGTGCCGCCACGTACGGCAACGACTGCACCAGCAGCATGGCCATCCAGAAGCGCATGTCCGAACTCGGCAGCCCCTGCACCAGGTAGATACCCAGCGCCGCGCCCCACAACAGCAGCATGATGAACACTTCTTCGCGCGCCTCGGCAATCGCCACCAGCAAGCCATGGCTGTCAGCATGCTTTGGCGTGCGGATGAACGGCATGCTGCTGGTGAAGAACCCGTACAGCACCGCTTTGGCGATGGTATGCGACAGCGCCAGCCCTGCCAGCGCCGCCGCGAAGGCATCCTTCATATTCACCCCCACCGCGCGCCGGTAGAGGAACAGGATCTTGCCGACCTTGAAGAAGAACAGCGCCAGCGGCGGGATTGCGAAAATCATCAGTGGCGGGTCGACCCGATGCGGCACGATGATCATCGCGGCCGACCACAGCAGCGCGCCGATGGTGAAGAAAATGTTCATGCCATCGGCGATCCAGGGCAGCCAGCCGGCCAGGAAGTGGTAGCGCTGGCCGCGCGTCAGCTGGCTACCCGTGCCGCGCAGCAGGGCGCCGGCGTGGTGTTTGATGATCTGGATGGCACCGTATGCCCAGCGGAAGCGCTGTTTCTTGAAATCGATGAACGTGTCGGGCATCAAGCCCTGGCCATAACTGTTGTGGGCATAAGCGGCCGACAGGCCTTTTTCGAACACGCGCAGGCCCAGTTCGGCGTCCTCGCAGATACACCACTCGGCCCAGCCCAGTTCTTGCAGCACGCTGCGCCGGGTCATGGTCATGGTGCCATGCTGAATGATCGCGTCACGGTCGTTGCGGGTGACCATGCCGATGTGGAAGAAGCCTTTGTATTCGCTGTAGCACAGCTTCTTGAATGCACTTTCGTGTTGGTCGCGGTAGTCCTGCGGCGATTGCACCACGGCAATTTTCGGGTCGGCGAAGTGCGGCACCATGTGCTTGAGCCAGTTGCGGTCGACGCAGTAGTCCGAGTCGATCACCGCGATCACTTCGGCGTCTGGCGCGGTGTGCGGGATCAGGTAGTTCAGCGCGCCGCCCTTGAAGCCAGCCAAGGGCGCGACGTGGAAGAACTTGAACCGTTCGCCGAGCTTTTCGCAATGGGCCTTGAGCGGTTCCCATACGGCCGGGTCCTTGGTGTTGTTGTCGATCACCAGCACTTCATAATCGGGGTAATCCAGCGCGGCCAGGGCGTCGAGGGTCTGCTTGACCATTTCTGGGGGCTCGTTGTAGCACGGTACATGCACCGACACCTTGGGCCGGTAGGCGCTGTCGGCCTGTACCGGCAGGAACTCGCGGCGGCGCTTGTGGATCCACACCGCCTCGGCCAGTTCATGCGCTTCGGTGAGCAGCACGATGAACACCCCCAATGCGCCGAGCGCCAGCAACACGCCGACGGTCAGGCTGAACCAGGTGCTGTATTGCTGGCTGTAGTCGTAGGCGATCCACACCAGCACCGACCCGCACAGGAAGGTGATGAACGTCAGGAAGGTCCGGCCGCGTTGGCGCAAGGCCGAGCCGTCGATGAACAGCACCATCAGCGCGATCATGGCCAGCACCACCGAAGCGACCGCCAGGGCGCGCCACTGCGGAATCGCCACCACGGGCCCCTCGAAGTTGAACTTCTGCTGGCGCTCGGCGTTGTAAACGCCCCAGTAAGCGCCTACCGAGCCTTCGTCACTGGCCTTCCAGGGCTGGTCATAGGCTTCGATGACAAAATAGTTGTAGCCGCGGCGGTTGAGCGTGTTGACCAAAGTGCGCAGGTAGATGGCCTGATCGGCCTGGGTGGCATCGGCCCCCCCGCGCATGCGGCCATTGCTCGGCCAGCCGACCTCCGACAGCAACAGCGGCTTGCGCGGGAACTGCTGCTTCAGCTCGCGGGCACGGTCGAGCACGAACTCCACCGAGTCTTTCATCGGCACGAATTCCCAGTAGGGCAGGATGTGCGCGGCAATCAGGTCGACGTGCCTGGCCAGCTCCGGGTGTTCCTTCCAGATATGCCACTGCTCACTGGTGGTTACCGGGACCTTGACCGCGGCACGCACCCTGTCCAGGTACTTGATGAGGTTTTCCGGGGTCACTTCTTCGCGGAACAGCGCTTCGTTACCGACCACTACGCGCACCACGCTGCGCGAGGTATTGGCCAACTCGATGGCGGTGGCAATTTCCCGTTCGTTGCGTTCGAGGTCGGGGCTGATCCAGATGCCCAGTGTCACGCGCAGGCCGAACTCCTCGGCCAGCCGTGGGATGTCTGCCTGGGTGCCTTCCACGGTGTAGATGCGGATGCTGTCGGTCAGTTTGCTCAGTTGCTCCAGGTCCTGACGCATTTCTTCGTCACTGGGGTACTGGCCCTTTTGCGGGCTTTCACCCAGGCGGAACGGCGAATACGAGAAGCCGGAGATTTGTTCTGGCCAGGCGGGCGCGGAAACCGGGCGATTGATCAGCGCCCAGAAGCCGGTGAACAACGCAGCGATGGCCAGCACCACAACCAGGTTCAGGCCGAATTTACGTGAAGACATTGTCGTCCATTTCTGTCGAAGTGATAGGACATTAAAGCAGGGTTAGTAGTCCATTTCCTAACGGTGCAGGCCTTGGGCTCGCTGGCATATAATGCGCGCCGGTTTTTTGGGGTATGAACATGAGTACAGAAGATCCACGCTTCGCCGGCGTTGCCCGGCTATACGGCGACCAAGGCCTGCAACGCCTGGGCCAGGCCCATGTGGCGGTAGTCGGGATTGGCGGGGTGGGTTCGTGGGTGGCCGAAGCGCTGGCGCGCAGTGGCGTGGGCGAAATCACCCTGTTCGACCTGGACGATGTCTGCGTCAGCAACACCAACCGCCAGGCCCACGCCCTGGAAGGGCAGGTGGGGCGCCCCAAGGTCGAGGTCATGGCCGAGCGCCTGCGGGCGATCAACCCTGCCTGCACGGTGCATGCAGTCGCCGATTTCGTCACCCGCGACACCATGGTCGAGTACATCACCGAACACCTGGACTGCGTGATTGACTGCATCGACAGCGTCATGGCCAAGGCCGCGCTGATCGCCTGGTGCCGCCGGCGCAAGATCGCCATCGTCACCACCGGGGGGGCGGGCGGGCAGATCGACCCCACGCAGATCCAGATCGCCGACCTCAACAAGACCTTCAACGATCCGCTGGCCTCGCGGGTCCGCTCCACGTTGCGGCGTGACTACAACTTCTCACGCAATGTCAGCCGCAACTATGGCGTGCCGTGCGTGTTTTCCAGTGAGCAGCTGCGTTACCCCAAGGGCGATGGCAGCGTGTGCCTGCAGAAAAGCTTCGTTGGCGAAGGCGTGCGGCTGGATTGTGCCGGCGGCTTTGGCGCGGTGATGATGGTGACCGCCACCTTTGGCATGGTGGCAGCGAGCAAGGCGATAGAGAAACTGGTGGCCGGTGCGCGACGGCCATCGGAGCGGGTCAAGCCCGTGTAAATCCGCTGTAGGAGCGGCCTCGTGTCGCGATGGGGCGCGCAGCGCCCCCGACGATGTTGGCGCCCCCGCCAATTAACGGTTGGCCACCAGCTCTGCCATGCGCTGCAACACCGCATGCAGCCCGTTGCTGCGCGATGGCGACAGTTGGCGCTCCAGCCCCAGCTGGCTGAACCACCCCCGCAGGTCGAGCGCCAGCAGTTCACCGCTGGTCAAACCCTGCACCCGCACCAGCAACAAAGCCAGCAGCCCGCGCAACAAACGGGCATCGCTACCGGCCTTGAACCGCCATGCGCCATCGGCCTGCTCGGCCACCAGCCACACCAGGCTTTCGCAACCGTGCACCCGGTTGGCCTCGGTTTTTTCGCTGGCAGCCAGCGGCTCCAGCTGGTCGCCCCATTGCATCAGCAAGCGAGCACGCTGTTCCCAGCCCTTGCCCTGTTCAAACGCGGCCAGCGCCTGCAGCGCCTGTTCCGACAGGCTCATCGCAACAACTCCAGGCCTTGGTCCAGCGCGTCGAAGAAGCGCTGCAGGTCGCTGCTGTCGTTGTACAAGCCCAACGACACACGGATCGCACCCTCCAGGCTCAGCCCCTTGAGCAGCGGCATGGCGCAGTGGTGCCCGGCACGCACGGCAATGCCCTGCTCGGTGAGCAAGTGGGCGATATCGGCATTGTGCACGCCTTCGATGACGAAGCTGGCCAGCGCCGCCTGTGGCGTGCCCAGCACCCGGATACCTTCGCGGTCGGCCAGGCCGCGCAGCAGTTGCTGATGCAGGCTGGTTTCGTGGGCGGCGACCGCGTGGCTATCGAGGCTGGCCAGGTAGGCAAGGGTCGCGCCCAGGCCGATCACCCCGGCAATGGGCGGGGTACCCGCTTCGAAACCCAACGGCGCCGGGCGGAAGCTGGCGCTATGGTAGTCGGCCAGTTGCACCATCTCACCGCCAAACTGCCAATGGTGCAGCAGCTCGAAAGCCTGGCTGCGGCCGTAGAGCACGCCGACACCGTCCGGGCCATACAGCTTGTGGCTGGAAAACACATAGAAGTCGCAGCCCAGCTGCTGCACATCATGGCGCCCATGGACCACGCCCTGGGCACCGTCGACCACGGTCACCACACCTTGCGCACGGGCATGGGCCAGCAGGGCAGGCAAGGGCTGCCAGGTGCCCAGCACGTTGGACAACTGGCTAACGGCCAGTACCCGGGTGCGTGGGCCAACCAACTGCAGGGCCTGGTCCAGGTCGATGTGGCCGTGAATGTCCAGCGGCAGTACCACCAGACGCAGGTTGTGCCGCTGCGCCAGTTGCTGCCAGGGCAGCAGGTTGGCATGGTGCTCCAGCGCGCTGACGGCAATTTCGTCGCCCGCCTCGAAGCGGTGTTCCAGCCCATAGGCCAGCAGGTTCAACGCCGAAGTGGCGCCATGGGTGAACACGATCTGCCGGGCATCGGCGGCGTTGAGCCAGGCGGCCACCTTGTTGCGGCTGGTTTCGAAGGCCTGGGTCGCCAGTGCACCGGGCAAGTGCTGGGCGCGGTGCACGTTGGCTGCGCCATGGGCGTAGTAATGGCCCAGAGCATCCAGCAAGGCTTGCGGCTTCTGGGTGGTGGCGGCGCTGTCCAGGTAGGTCTGGTGCTGCCGTTGCAGGGCGTCGATGGCGGGGAAATCGGCACGCCAGGGGGAGGGCTGGAACATGATCGCGGGGCCTGGAATGAAAAACGGGTCTGGCGTGTTGGCGCCAGACCCGATGTTAACACCTCAAACCGTGCAAGGTTCTCAGTTATGGGCGTGCAGTGCTTCGTTCAGCTCGATGGCCGACTTGTGGGTCTTGCATTCCACTGCACCGTTCAGCGAGTTGCGGCGGAACAGCAGGTCGGTCTGGCCTGCCAGGTCACGCGCCTTGACCACCTTGACCAGTTCGTTGTTCTCGTCCAGCAGGTTCACCTTGGTGCCGGCAGTGATGTACAGGCCCGCTTCGACGGTGTTGCGGTCACCCAGCGGGATACCGATACCGGCGTTGGCGCCGATCAGGCAGCCTTCGCCGACCTTGATGACGATGTTGCCGCCACCGGACAGGGTGCCCATGGTCGAGCAGCCGCCGCCCAGGTCCGAGCCCTTGCCGACGAATACGCCAGCGGAAACCCGGCCTTCGATCATGCCCGGGCCTTCGGTGCCAGCGTTAAAGTTGACGAAGCCTTCGTGCATGATGGTGGTGCCTTCGCCAATGTAGGCGCCCAGGCGCACACGAGCGGTGTCGGCGATACGCACGCCGGCGGGAACCACGTAGTCGGTCATTTTCGGGAACTTGTCCACCGAGAACACTTCCAGCAACTCGCCTTTGAGGCGTGCTTCGAGTTGCAGTTCGGCCAGTTCGCTCAGGTCGACCGCACCCTGGTTGGTCCAGGCCACGTTCGGCAGCAGCGGGAA
The DNA here is from genome assembly GCF_043106615.1 of Pseudomonas sp. CJQ_9. NCBI lineage: Bacteria > Pseudomonadati > Pseudomonadota > Gammaproteobacteria > Pseudomonadales > Pseudomonadaceae > Pseudomonas > Pseudomonas sp. CJQ_9. Next base: position 51,815 of record NZ_JBICMS010000056.1, read on the forward strand.
GATGCCGGCCAGGCTCACGCCGTGTGGCTTGACCAGGCGGTGCGACAGCAGGTGCAGCTTGAGGTACGCCTCTGGGGTCGAAGCCAGCGCAGCATCTTCGGCCAGCAGGGTGGCGACCAGCGGCTTGTGGCTTTCGGCCAGGCGGGTCAGCAGCGCGGCCTGGGCGGCATCCACGCCTTTCACGGCTTCGGCCAGTTGGGCGGCCTGGGCGTTGCTGAAGGCGATGGCCTGGTTGCCACCCTGGTAACCAAGAACAGGCGCGACTGCGGCGACCAGTTCGGCGCTTGGGTTGAGCAGGGGTTGTGCGTAGAACACTTCCAGCCAGGCGCCCTGGCGGTTCTGGGAGCCGACACCGAAGGCCAGGCTGAACAGGGTATTGGACATGTGATTACCTCGTGCGAAATAGGGTAGGGGCTCAGGCGAAGGCTGCGGCGTACAGGTCAGGCTTGAAGCCGACCAACGTGCGCGGGCCAAGGTCGAGCACCGGGCGCTTGATCATCGACGGCTGGGCCAGCATCAGCTCGACGGCCTTGGCCTGGTCGAGGTCTGCCTTGCTGGCGTCGTCCAGCTTGCGGAACGTGGTGCCGGCACGGTTGAGGATGACTTCCCAGCCGTGTTCGTCGCACCAGCGGTTCAGGCTGTCACGGTCGATGCCTTGGGTCTTGTAGTCGTGGAATTCGTAGGCGATGGACTGGTCTTCGAGCCAGGTACGCGCTTTTTTCATGGTGTCGCAGGCTTTGATGCCGTAGAGCGTGTAGGTCATTGTGTGCATTGGGGATCACAGGTTGCCCCAACCTCTCCGTTTTTCGATTTCAGTCGCGGGATTATGCGGGAAGCAACCTCGCGGCGCCACGCCTGAGACGTCCATGTCTATTGATCAAGGCGTGTTCAGGCGACCAGGCGCTGTACCGCCCCGATGATCTCTTCACCGTGTCGCTGTTCGGCGGTGCGCAGATCGAAGGCGGTCTGCAGGTTGAGCCAGAACTCGGGGGTAGTATTCAGGCAAATGGACAGACGCAGCGCCATATCGGCGGAAACACCGCCCCGTTCGCGCAGGATATTGTTGACGGTTGGAGTGGCGACGCCCAGCGCCCTGGCCAATGCCGCAGCACTGAAGCCCATTTCTTTCTGGAAGTCCTCACGCAGGACTTCACCGGGATGGATTGGACGCATACCGTTCTTGAGCATGATGCACCTCAGTGGTAATCGATAATTTCAACGTTGGCCGGCCCGTTGTCGGTCCAGGTGAAGCACAAGCGCCATTGGTCATTGACGCGAATGCTGTGCTGACCGGCACGGTTGCCGCTCAACGCCTCGAGGCGATTGCCAGGTGGCGATCGCAGGTCTCGCAGCTCTGCTGCGGCGTCGAGCATGGCCAGTTTGCGCTCCGCGACTGATTTGATATCTGACCAACGTCGCGTTTTTCCAGTAACAAAGAGTGCTTCCGTGTCGGCACAGCTAAAGCTTTGAATCATGAGATTGAATGCATAACGTTATTCGTTAAGCATGATTATACGACCTCATCGCGGTAGTTCAAGGGCTTCGCTGCACGTTGCTCGGGTAACGCCGGCCATGATTGCTGGGTATCATCATGTTACATATTCATCCGCCACCTGCGACTATCGTGCAGCGGTCCCGGTTCGCTGATCGCCGCTAACATATTGTTTCAATGGCGATGTTTCGCCCTGTTGTCGTTTCTGGTTCATAAAGGAAGCCTTACCGGATGCAGTCCGCCTACACCGTCCTCATCTTGTTGACCTTGGTCAGCCTGTCGAAACTGGTCGGTCGCCTGATTCCGCTGCCCTTGCCGCTGGTGCAGATCGCTGCTGGCGCCTTGCTGGCGTGGCCTACCCTGGGCCTGCATGTGGCGCTGGACCCCGAGCTGTTCCTGTTCCTGTTCCTGCCGCCACTGCTGTTCGCCGATGGCTGGCGTATTCCCAAGCGCGAGCTGTGGCGTCTTCGAGGGCCAGTGGTGGCGCTGGCGGTAGGGCTGGTGCTGTTTACCGTGGTCGGGGCCGGCTACTTCATTCACTGGCTGATGCCCAGTATCCCGCTGCCGGTGGCCTTCGCCTTGGCCGCCGTGTTGTCGCCGACCGACGCCGTTGCCGTATCGGCCATTACCCAGGACCGCCTGCCCAGCCCGCTGATGCACATGCTGCAGGGCGAGGCGCTGATGAACGACGCGTCTGGCCTGGTGACCTTCAAGTTCGCCCTGGCGGCGGCAATCACCGGCGTCTTCTCGCTGGCCGACGCCAGCTTCAGCTTCGTGCTGGTAGCACTGGGGGGCCTTGCAGTGGGCGTGGCCCTGAGCTGGCTGATCGGCCGCCTGCGCATGTGGATGATCACCCGGGGCTGGGACGACCCTGCGACCCATGTCGTGTTCATGCTGCTGTTGCCGTTCGCGGCTTATGTACTGGCCGAGCGCCTGGGCGTGTCGGGCATTTTGTCGGCAGTGGCCGCCGGCATGATGCAGAGCTGGCTCGACCTGCTGCCACGCCAGACCAGCACCCGCCTGCTCAACCGCAGCGTCTGGTCGCTGCTGGAGTTCGCCTTCAATGGCCTGATCTTCCTGCTGCTGGGCCTGCAGTTACCGGACATCATCAAGGCCGTGGTCAGCCACGAAACCACCGTGTGGCCTACCCTAGCCTACCGCTGCCTGGATGTGCTGGCGATTTTTGCCGTGCTGATCCTGCTGCGTTTCATCTGGGTGCAGAGTATCTGGCGCGCGATCGGCGTGGTACGCCGCTGGCGCGGTAAGCCGGCGCTGGTGCTGGTACCTACGGCACGCTCCTGCTGGCTGCTGACCTTCGGCAGCGTACGGGGTGCAGTGACCCTGGCGGGTGTGATGTCGGTCCCGTTGCTGATGGGGGCAGGCAAGGCGTTCCCGGAACGGGACCTGCTGATTTTCATCGCGGCAGGGGTGATCCTGCTGTCGTTGGTCAGCGCCTGTATCGCCTTGCCGCTGTTGCTGCGCGGGGTGACCAAAAGCGCTGACGAGCGCTTGCAACAGGAGGTGCAGGAAGCCTGGCGGCGCACGGCAGAAGCTGCGATCCATGCCCTGGAGGCGGAGGAAGTGATCGACAGCAATGCGCCGCAGGATGCAGACCAGGCAACCATGGCCACGGAACTGAAGGCGCGCCTGATGGCAGAGTACCGGGATGAGCTGGACAGTTACAACGACACGGCCGAAGCCAAGGCACTGGCCGAGCAGATGGATTTGCTGGAGCGCCGCTTGCGCCTGCGGGCGCTAAGGGCGCAGCGGCTGGAACTGTACAACCTGCATCGTCAGCACGAGGTAGGCGATGAAGTGGTGCGGCAGGTGCTGGGCGAGCTGGACATGAGTGAGGCGAATCTGGGCCAGGTCAAATAAAGCGCTGGGGCTGCCTTGCAGCACCAGGTCTCTCACCTACCCCGGTAGGCGCAACTGTCTTTCTGCAAATTTGAAAAGCCTGCGCGATTCATTGTGGGAGCGGGCTTGCCCGCGAAGCAGGCGACGCGGTGTCTGGCACCGGCTGCGCCGGTGTTCGCGGGCATGCCCGCTCCCACAGGG
>NZ_JBICMS010000057.1:0-53795 GCF_043106615.1 Pseudomonas sp. CJQ_9
CTGCATCCACAGCAGGCGGTTAACGACCCCGGCATGCTCGTTCATCACGCCTTTCGGCAACCCGGTCGAACCGGAGGTGTAGATCACGTAGGCCAGGTGCCGGGCATTCAGCCCTGCCACCACAGGGTTCGTCGCCGGCAAAGAAGCCCAGCTCGGCTGGTCCAGATCAATGAGCAGACCCGCTTCCGGCACGTGCCGGGTAGCCGCATGCACCAGCACCGCCACCGGCGCGCTGTCGCTGAGCATGTGCCGCACGCGCTCGGCCGGGTAGTCCGGGTCCACCGGCACATAAGCGCCACCGGCCTTGAGAATGGCCAGCAGCCCCACCACCATCGACAGGCTTCGTTCGACGCAGATGGCCACGCGATCGTCCGGTTTTACCCCCAAATCGATCAAATGGTGCGCCAGGCGGTTGGCCTGCTGGTTGAGCTGGCCGTAGCTCAGCTCGCCCTCCTCGGCCCTGACCGCCACAGCTTCGGGGGTGCGCCGAACCTGCGCTTCGATCAGGCCGTGCAAGGTCTGCCCGAGGTCGTAGGCGACGGCCGTGTCGTTGAACCCGGCCAGCACCCGCTGGCGTTCCTCGGCCTGCAGCACCGGCAAGCGCTGCAACGCCAGCCCCGGTTCATGCTCCAGGGCCTGCACCATGGCCTGCAACACCTGCTCCATTTGCCCGCAGATACGCGCAGCGCCAACGCCGGCAGTGGTCATGGCCACCAGGCGGAAGCCTTCGCCCAGGTCATCCACGTTCAAGCTCAATGGGTAGTTGGTACGCTCCTGTCCCTGCAGCACCTCGATGCCGTCCCAGCCCTGGCGCTGCGCCGTGTCGGGCTCGGCGCCGTGGCGGTAGTTGAGCATGGCGCTGAACAGCGGCAGCGGCGCGGCGACGCCACTGCAACGTTGCGCCAGGGCCAGCGAGGCATGCTCGTGGGCAAGCAGGCCACTGAGCGACTGGTGGGTGGCATGGGCCGCCTCGCGCAGGCTGACGCCGGCGAGGTCGATGCGCAGTGGCAGGGTGTTGATGAACATCCCAAGCGCGCGCTCGGCACCCTCGCCGCCCTGTAGACGCCCCAGCAACACGGTACCGAACACCACGCTGGGCTTGCCACTGGCGGCGGCCAGCAAACGCGCCCAGGCCAGGTGGAACAGGCTGGCAACGCTGATGCCCAACTGCCGCGCCTGGTGGCGCAAGCGGCCGGCCAGGTCGGCAGAAAGGGGCAACTTGGCCTCGTGCATGTCGCGGCCATCGCCTTGCACGTCACTCAGGCCGAACGGCAGGGTTGGCTCGTCGATAGCCGCCAGTTGCCCGCGGAAGAACGCCTCGTGCCCGGCCTGGCTGATGCCCAGGCGCGCCTGGGCTACGTAGTTGCGGTACGGCACAGGGGCATGGGCCGGGGCCGCAGCGCCCAGCAGGTGGGCACTGAGCTCTTCGCCAACCACGTCGAGCGCCGTGTGGTCGAGCACGATGTGGTGGAACTGCAAGGTGGCCTCGACCGGGCCGTCGGCGTCGGTGTACAGCAGGCGCAGCAGCGGCGCCTGGCTCAGGTCGAATGCAGTGCTGGATGGGCTGTTGTCGCCGCCTGCCTGCGCAACCGGTGCAACGGCCCGCAAGACCACTTGCACCGGTTGCGGCAGGCCCTCCCAAAGAATGGCCGTGCGCAGCACATCGTGCCGGGCGATGACCGCGTCCAGTGCGCTGGCGAACGCCTGCAAGCGTTCGCGGCTGGCGAAGCGCAGCCTGGAGTACAGCACGTAGGGGTCGTGCTCGGCACTCAGGTGATGATAGAGAATCCCCTCCTGCAACGGCGCCAACGGGTAGATGTCCTGCACATTGGCGGCGCCGCCTGGCACCTTGGCGACGATAGCGTCGATGGCGGGCTGGTCAAGGTCGATCAGGCTGAGCAACTGCGGGGTGATCTGCGTGCAACCCGATGGAATTCGGTTTTCCGGCACTTCCACACCTTGCTCGGCCCCGAGCGTGGAGGCCAGTGCGGCAATGGTCGGCTGGCCGAACAAGGTCCGCACATCGACCTGCAAACCTTCCAGGCGCAAGCGCGCGGTCAGGCTGACGGCCAGCAGCGAGTGCCCACCCAGCTCGAAGAAGTTGTCGTGCCGCCCCACCTGCTCAACCCCCAGCAGTTCGCGCCACAACCGCGCCAGCAAGGCCTCGGTGGAGCCCACAGGGGCCTCGTAAGGTCGCCCGTGCAAGGCCGTATCCGCCGCTGGCAGTGCCTTGCGGTCAAGCTTGCCGTTGGGGGTCAGGGGTAGCTGTTCAAGGTGGATGTACTGGGCAGGCACCATGTACTCGGGCAGCCGGGCCAGCAATGCCTGGCGCAGGTCATCGGCCGGCTGTGCCCTACCTGTGTAGTAGGCGACCAGGCGCACGTCGTCCACCGCGAGCACAACCGCTTCGCGCACGTCGGCGAGCAGTGCAAGGCAGGCTTCGATCTCGCCCGGCTCGATGCGCAACCCACGCAGCTTGATCTGCTCGTCGCAACGGCCAAGGAATACCAGGTTGCCGTCCTGGTTCAGGCGCACCAGGTCACCACTGCGGTACAGGCGCTCATCTTCGACGAACGGGCTGGCGATGAAGCGCTGCGCCTGCTGCTCAGGCAGCCCCAGGTAACCCCGCGTTACCCCGGCGCCGCCAATGTGCAGCTGCCCGGCCACACCATACGGCACCAGTTGGTCGTCGCTGTCGAGCACGCAGAGCCAGGTATTGTCGATCGCCTGGCCGATGGGCAGGCTGCCTTGAGGGAGCGCGGCGTCTGGCTGCAAGGTCCAGGCGCTGCAGTCCACCGTGGTTTCGGTAGGGCCGTAGACGTTGTGCAGGCGCACCTGCGGCAAGCGCTGGCGCACCTGGGCCGCCAGCGCTGCGCTCAGCTCACCGCCGCCACACACGATGTCGGTCAGGCTGTTGCAATGGCGGCTCTCGGGCTGCTCGATGAACTGTTGCAGCAAGGCCGGCACGAACTGGACCACCGCCACCGCCTGCGCCTGCACCCACTGCACCAGGTAAGCCGGGTCGCGCTGGCCATCCGGGCGCGCCAGCACCAGGCGCAAACCGCTGCACAGCGGCCAGAACAGCTCCCAGACCGAAGCATCGAAGCTTACCGGGGTCTTGTGCAGCACACCGCCCTCGCCCACGTGTGGGCACAAACGGCGGCTCCAGTTCACCAGGTTGACCACGTTGCGGTGCTCGACCATCACCCCCTTGGGCACGCCAGTGGAGCCCGAGGTGTAGATCACATAGGCCAGGTGCCGGGCGCCCAGCCCGGGGATGCGCGGGTTGCTGATCGGTTGCTGCTGCCAGCACGGCTGGTCCAGGTCGACCCATGGCAGGTCCAGGGTGCCGGCGATGTCGCGCGTGGCACCGTGTACCAGCACGGCCAGCGGTGCGCTGTCGGCCAGCATATGGCGAATACGCTCGGCTGGGTAACCTGGGTCGACCGGCACATAGGCAGCGCCGGCTTTGAGAATGGCCAGCAGGCCAACCACCATGTTCAACCCACGCTCGACGCAGATCGCCACCCTGGCATCGGGTTGGGCCCCCAGCCCGATCAGGTGGTGGGCCAGGCGGTTGGCCTGTTCGTCGAGCTGGCGGTAACTGATTTGGCCTTCTTCGGCCACCAGCGCAACGGCATCGGGGGTGCGGCGGACCTGGGCTTCGAACAGGTGGTGCAGCGGCTGCTCAAGGTCATGCGGCCGTGGCGCAGGGCGTTGTAGCAGCTGTGCGCGCTCCGCCGGGCTGAGCACGCCGAGCTGTTGCACCGGCGTGCCCGGCGCGTGCTCCAGCGCGTCCAGCAGGCCGACCAGCACCTGTTGCATCTGTTCGCACAGGCGTTGCGCACCGACCTGCGCGGTGACCTGCGCACTGATGCGCAGGCCGTCACCCAGGTCATCGATGTTCATGCTGATCGGGTAGTTGCCATGACCGCGCGGGGGCAATACCTCCACGCCTTCCAGCGCTTGCTCATGTGCCTGCAGCTCGCTGGCCGTGGCGCCATGGCGGTAGTTGAGCATGGCGCTGAACAGCGGTGTGGGCGCGGCCACGCCGCTGCAACGCTGGGCCAACGCCAGCGCCGCGTGCTCATGCACCAGCAGTGCCGCCAGCCGTTGGTGGGCCTGGCGCACCCCTTCGCGCACATCCAGGCCCAGCAGGTCGAGGCGCAGGGGCAAGGTGTTGATGAACATGCCAAGGCCGCGATCGGCGCCGGCCCCACCTTGCAGGCGGCCGAGCAGGACGGTGCCGAACACCACGCTGGACTTGCCACTGGTGCCCGCCACCAGCCGTGCCCAGGCCAGGTGCAACAGGCTTGCAGCGCTGACACCCAGCTGGCGCGCCTGGCTGCGCAGGCGCTGGTACGCAGCCGGTTGCAGGGCCACGCTGGCCTGTTCGAACTGGCTGGCCTGGAGCTGCAAGTCGGTCAGCCCATAGGGCAAGGTAGGTTCGTCGATATCGGCCAGTTGCGCGCGGAAGAACGCCTCGTGGTCAGCCTCGCTGACGGCCAGGCGTGCCTGGGCCACGTAGTTGCGGTAAGGCACCGGGGCCTGCGTGGGTTGCAGGCCGTGCAGGTGGTCGCGAATTTCAGCCAGCACCGCTTTCATGGCGGTGTGGTCGAGGGCGATATGGTGGAACAGCAAGGTGGCTTCGATGGGGCCCTCTGCGCCGTGGTAGCGCAGGCGGATCAGCGGGGCCTGGCTCAGGTCAAAGGCCATGCGGGTGGCCGCGCCTGTGGCAACTGGGGCGACCGTGCGCAGCACGACCTGGACCGGCTGTGCCAGGCTGTCCCAGAGCACGGCGGTGCGCAGCACATCGTGCCGGGCGATGACTTTGTCCAGGGCGCCGGCAAAGGCTTGCAGGCGGGCCAGGCTGTCAAAGCGGATCGGCCATTGCAGCAGGTAGGGGTCTTCGCCGGTCGCACTCAGGTGGTGGTAGAGAATACCTTCCTGCAACGGCGCCAATGGGTAGATGTCCTGCACATTGGCGGCGCCGCCAGGTACCGCTGCCACAATGCGCTCCAGCGACGCCTGGTCCAGGGTCAACAACGGCAGCATGTCCGGGGTGAGCTGTGTGCAGCCAGGCGCAATACGGTTTTCCGGCACGATCACTTGCCGGTTCTGGCCTATGGCGGCTGCCAGCGAGGCGACCGTGGGCTGGCCAAACAGCACCCGCACATCGGTTGGCAGGCCCTGTTGGCGCAAGCGCTCGATCAGGCTGACCGCCAACAGCGAGTGGCCACCTAGCTCGAAGAAGTTATCGTGGCGCCCTACCCGGTCGACACCCAGCACATGCGCCCATATGGCCGCCATGGCGATTTCGGTCTCGCCCACAGGGGCTTCGTAGCCGTGCCCGACCAGGTCGGTAGTGTCCGGGTCGGGCAGCGCGCGGCGGTCGAGCTTGCCATGGGGGGTGAGCGGCAGTGTTTCCAGGCGCATCAGCGCCTGCGGCACCATGTACGCCGGCAGGCAGGCTTGCAAGGCCTGGCGCAGGTGGTCGACCGTCACAGCGGCGCTTGCGGTGAACCAGGCCAGCAGGCGTTCGTCGCGGACCAGCACCACCGCATCACGCACGCCCGGCTGGGCAGCCAGCGCGGCCTCGATCTCGCCCAGTTCCACGCGCACACCGCGGACCTTCACCTGGTCGTCATTGCGGCCCAGGTAGTCCAGCGTCCCGTCGGTATTCCACCGCACCAGGTCACCGCTTCGGTACATCCGCGCGCCCGGCAGGCGGCTGAACGGGTCGGCCAGGAAGCGCTGTTGGGTCAGCTCAGGGCGGTTGAAATAGCCCCGTGCAACCTGCGCGCCGCCGATGTACAGCTCGCCAACCACACCGGCAGGCACCGGCTGCCGGCGCTCATCCAGCACATACACCCGGGTATTGGCGATGGGGTAGCCGATGTGCAGCGCCGCACCGGGCTGCAAGGCCCCCGAAGTCGCGACCACGGTGGTTTCGGTGGGGCCGTAGTTGTTGACCACGGCAAAGCCTGGGTCGCGGTCGAACTGGCGCAGGCGGTCGCCACCCACCAGCAGGGTACGCAGGGTCGGGTGCTGTACCGGGCGACGCAATGCCTGCTCGGCCACAGGGGTGGGCAGGAAGCTCACCGCCAAGGGCTGTTGCTGCCACCAGTCCAGCAGTTCCTCCACGTGCTCATTGCCGACAGCTGCCGGCGGCAGGTGCAGGGTGGCCCCAGCGCACAAGGCCGGCCAGACCTCCCAGGCCATGGCGTCGAAACCGAAGCCAGCCACGCTCGAGGTACGGGTACCGGCCTGCACGGCAAATGCCTGGCAGTGCCAATGCACCAGGTTGAGCAGGGTGTGGTGCTCGACCATCACGCCTTTGGGTTGGCCGGTGGAGCCCGAGGTGTAGACCAGATAGGCCAGTTGCTGGGCACCCAGGCCAGGTACTTGTGGGTTGTCGCTGAGGCTGTGGTAAGCCGCTGGCGAATCCAGGTCGAGCCGAGCAATAGCGGTCGGCAGCCCGGTGGTTTGCGTGTCGGCCAGTACCAACCGTGGGGCACTGTCGGTCATCAGGTAGGCGATGCGCTCGGCCGGGTACCCCGGGTCTACCGGCACGTACGCCGCGCCGGCCTTGAGCACCGCCAACAGGCCGACAATGCGTTCGCAGTGGCGCCCAAGGCACAGTGCAACGCGGTCACCACACTGCACGCCCATGGCGATCAGCTGGTGCGCCAGCTGGTTGGCACGCCGGTTCAGCTCGCCGTAACTGAGCGTTTCCTCACCCTGGCTTACTGCGCTGGCGTCTGGCGTGCTGGCGGCCTGGGCCTCGATCAACCCATGCACCGTGGTCGCCGGGGGGAAGGCTTGCGCGGTGGCGTTGAAGCGGCCGAGCAACTGCTGACGGGCGTCTTCGTCGAGGATGGACAGGGCGTTCAGTGGGGTGCCCTGGCTGAGCGCCAGGGCCTGGACCAGTTCGGCGACGGCGTTGCACATCCAGGCCGCCACCCGCGCCGCGCCAATGCCAGGCACAGCCAGAACGCTGAACGTGAACCCTTGGCCCAGGTCGTTGACGCTGAGGGTCAAGGGGTAATTGCTGCGCTCTTCGCCACCCAGCAGCCGCACCCCCTCCCATATGCCCTCGCCTTCATGCGGCGCATCGTCGGCACTGTGCCGATAATTAAGCAAGGCGCTGAACAACGGCGCCGAAGCGGGCACGCCGCTGCAGCGCTGGGCCAGGGCCAGCGGTGCGTGCTCATGGGCCAGCAGCGCTGCCAGGCTGCGGTGGGCGGCGCGCACGGCGCTGGCGACTGGCTGCCGCGTGTCGACCCGCAGCGGCAAGGTATTGATGAACATGCCCAAGGCGCGGTCGGCGCCCTCGCCCCCTTGCAGGCGGCCCATCAGCACGGTGCCGAAGACCACGTCGTCGCGGTTGGCCAGCACGCCGAGCACACGGGCCCAGGCCAGGTGCATCAGGCTTGCGGCGCTGACCCCCAGCTGCCGGGCCTGGCTGCGCAGACGCCCGGCCAGCCCCGCGTCCAGGGCTTGCGTGGCACTCTGCACAGCACGGCCGTCGCCCTGCACGTCGGCATGGCCCAACGGCAAGGTCGGCTCCTCGACGTCGGCCAGCATGTCGCGGAAGAACGCTTCATGCCCGCCCTGGTCGCCCAGGCAGGCCTGGGCCACATAGTTACGGTACGGCACCGCCGGCGGCAGGCTGTGGCCCTGGCCGAACAGCAGCGCACGCATTTCACGGGCCACCACGTCCATGGCGGTATGGTCGAGGGTGAGGTGATGGAACAGCAGCACCGCCACCACTTGCTGGTTGGCCGGGTCGAGGCTGTAGTACAAGCGGGTCAGCGGGGCCTGGCCCAGGTCCATGCGGTGGTGGCGGGCGTCGAAGCGCGCGTGCAACTGGTCGATACGGGCCACGCCGGGCTGCTCGGGCAGGTCATCGACTTCATGAACACCCAGCAGTGCCTCCCGCCATACCACTTGCAGGGGCTGCGGCAGGGCCTGCCAGAGCACGGCCGTGCGCAGGATGTCGTGGCGGTCGATCACCTGTTGCAACGCCCCGGCCCAGGCCAGCAAGCGCTCCACGCTGTCGAATGCCAGGCGCGTCTGCAGCAGGTAGGGGTCGCCTTGCTCCGCGCTCAGGTGGTGGTACAGCACCCCCTGCTGCAGCGGTGCCAGGGGGTAGATTTCCTGCACGTTGGCGGCGCCGCCCGGCACACTGGCAACCACCTGGTCGATGACCGTCTGCTCCAGCTCGACCAGGCTGAGCATGCCCGGGGTGATGCGCTCGGCGCCCGGCGGGACGCGATTGGCGGGCACGGCGATTTCCGCACCGGCCCCCACTACAGCGGCCAACGCCAGCACGGTCGGTTGGGCAAACAGCACCCGTACATCAATGACCATACCTGCGCTACGCAACCGCTCGACCAGCGTAACGGCCAGCAGCGAATGGCCGCCAAGTTCGAAGAAGTTGTCCTGCCGCCCCACCCGTTCGACACCCAGCACCTCGGCCCAGACCTGCGCCATGGCCGTTTCGGTAGCGCCTTGCGGCGCCTCGTACTGCTGGCCGAACAGTTCGCCAGTGGCCGGTTCCGGGAGCGCGCGGCGGTCGAGCTTGCCGTGGCTGGTCAACGGCAGTTCGGCCAGGCGGGTGAACGCCACCGGCAACATGTGTGCAGGCAGGCAGGCGCGCAGCGCCTCGCGCAGGGTATGCGGGTTCAACGGGGTAGTTTCGGTGTACCAGGCCAGCAGCCGTTCGCCGCGGACCAACACCACGGCCGCGCCGACGCCCGGTTGCGCCGCGAGGGCGGCTTCGACTTCACCCAGTTCGACCCGCACGCCGCGGATCTTCACCTGGTCGTCGTTGCGCCCGAGGTAGTCAAGGGTGCCATCGCTGTTCCAGCGCACCAGGTCGCCGCTGCGGTACATGCGGGCATTGGCCTGGGAGCTGAACGGGTCGGCCAGGAAGCGCTCTTCGGTCAATGCTGGGCGGTTGAAGTAGCCACGCGCCACTTGCGCACCGCCGATGTACAGCTCGCCGGCAACGCCCACGGGTACAGGTTGCAGGCCCTGGTCGAGCACATAGAGCCGAGTGTTGGCAGTCGGTCGGCCGATGTGCAGTGCATTACCTGGGCTGAGCAGCCCCGAGGTGGCCACGACGGTAGTCTCGGTCGGGCCGTAGTTGTTGACCACGGCAAAGCCTGGGTCGCGGTCGAACTGGCGCAGGCGGTCACCACCGACCAGCAGGGTGCGCAAGGTCGGGTGCTGATGCTCACGGCGCAAGGCCTGCTCGGCCACCGGCGTAGGCAGGAAGCTGACCGTCAGCGGCTGCTGCAGCCACCAGTCGAGCAGTTCGTCGACATGCTCGTTGCCGATGTGTGCCGGTGGCAGGTGCAAGGTGGCCCCGGCGCTCAGGCTTGGCCACACTTCCCAGGCCATCGCATCGAAACCGAAACCGGCCAGGCTGGAAGCCTGGCTGGCGTTGTCCACGGCAAACGCCTGGCAATGCCAGTGCACCAGGTTGGCCAGGGCATGGTGCTCGACCATCACCCCTTTGGGTTGCCCGGTGGACCCGGAGGTGTACACCAGGTAGGCCAGCTGCTGGGCATCCAGCCCCGGCACCTGGGGGTTGCTGTTGTCGGTGGCATAGGCCTCGGCCTGGTCCAGGTCCAGCCGCGGCACAGCGCCGGGCAAGCCGTTGACGGTGGTTTGCGCCAGCAACAGCAGCGGCGCGCTGTCGTCGAGCAGGTAGGCAATGCGGGCGGCCGGGTAACCCGGGTCAATCGGAACGTAGGCCGCACCGGCCTTGAGCACGCCAAGCATGCCCACCAGCCGCCTGGCGTTGCGCGGCAGGCACAAGGCGACCCGGTCACCCAGTTGCACACCCCGCGCGCGCAACTGGTGGGCCAGCTGGTTGGCCTGGCGATTGAGTTCACCGTAGCTCAGCGCCTGGCCGGCCTGCAGCAGCGCCGGCGCGTCGGGTATATGGGCAGCCTGGGCCTCGACCAGCGCATGTACGGTGCTGCCCTGCGGGTAGTGCCGGGCGCTGTCGTTGAACCGTTGCAGCACCTGCTCGCGCTCCTCGGCCGGCAACACCGCCAGCGCTTGCAACGGCGTGCCCGGTGCCTGTTCCAAGGCCTCCACCAGGCTGGCCAGCACCTGTTCGAACTGCGCGCACAGGCGCGGCGCATGCCATTGGGGCAGGCTCTGCACCGTCAGGCGCAGGTCCTCACCCAGGTCATCGACACTGACGGTCAGCGGATAATCGGTACGTTCTTCGGCGCCGACAATATCGATGCCGGGGGCAACCGGTATGATCTCGGCCGCGTCGCCCGCGTCACTGTGGCGGTAATTGAGCATGCTGTTGAACAGCGGCGCCGGTGCGGCCACGCCGCTGCAACGCTGGGCCAGCGCCAACGATGCCTGCTCATGGCCGAGCAAGGCGCTGAGCCGGCGATGGGTGGCCAGCAGCCCGTCGCGCACGCTGTGCTGGCCCAGGTCGATGCGCAGCGGCAAGGTATTGATGAACATACCCAGCGCCTGCTCGCCGCCAACTCCGGTGGTCATGCGGCCCAGCAACACGCTGCCGAACACCACGGCCTGGCGTGCCGAGAGCTGGCCGATCAACCGGGCGAAACCCAGGTGCAGTACGCTGGCCGGGCTCACCCCCAACTGCCGGGCCTGGGCACGCAGGCGCTGGCTGAGCGCCGGCGCCAGGGTCAGGCGTGCCTGCTGCAGGGGCTGGTCGACCTTGTCCTGCTGGCCGAAGGCGAGCGTGGGCTCATCGATGTCACCCAGCATTTCACCGAAGAAACGTTCATGGGCCTGTTCGTCGAGGGCCTGGCGCGCTGCCGCCAGCACATTGCGAAACGGCATGGGTGGCGGTAGCTGCGCACAGGTGCCGGCAAGGTGGGCCTGCAGTTCGCGGCGCACGATGTCCAGCGCGGTGTGGTCCATGATCACGTGGTGGAACATCAGCAGCGCGACCCATTGCTCGCCCTCGCCCTGGGCATGCACCAGTTGCATCAACGGCGCCTGGCGCAGGTCGAGCCGGTAGTGACGCGGGTCGAAGCGCTGGCACAGGCTGGCCAGTGCGTGGCTGCCGGCCAGCGGCAAGGCCTCGCGGACCAGTGCAGCTTCACGCCAGACCACCTGTACCGGGTTGTCCAGGTACTCCCAGTGCACGGCGGTACGCAGAATGTCGTGCCGCTGGATGACCCATTGCAGCGCCTGGGCAAAGGCCCCCAGGTGCTCCTTGCTGGCAAAATGCAGTTGCACCTGCGACAGGTACGGGTCGCCCTCGCTGGCGGCCAGGTGGTGGTAAAGCATGCCCTGCTGCAACGGTGCCAGCGGGTAGATGTCCTGCACGTTGGCGGCACCGCCCGGCACCTGCTCGACAATGCGGTCGATGGCGGCCTGGTCCAGGGTTACCAGTGGCAGCATGTCGGGGGTGATGCGAAAGGCCGGGCTGAGCCAGTCGTCATCCTGTTCGGCAAGCATCTCCAGCAAGGCCGGCTTGTGCCGTGACAGCGCCTCCCACAAATGATCGTCCAGGGTTTCGTCGTCACCGAGGACGATCAGGTCCTGGTCTTCACGCTGGAGTCGAATTGCACGGGTGGAAAGAGCTGCCATCAGTTCGCTGAAGTGCATCGGTAAGCATCCTGCTTTGCCTGGAAATAAGGTTGGGGGACACGCTAATGGATCGTGACCGGGCGGTCTGACATGGAGAGTGGGGACAATTCGAGCCTGCGCGGTGCATGGCACCGCCCTGGGCTGATGGCAGGAAGGGTGAAGCAGCCCTGCGCGATGCAAGGCTGCGTTCATGGCAAGCGCCGGTCAGAGGCGCCGGCGCTTGCCCAGGCCAGGGATGGTGGTTTGTGGCACCACCACGGCAAGCTGCTCGCGCTGGGTGCTGGCCGCCAGCCCCGCCAATGTCGGCTGGCTGAACAAGGTTCTGGCGTCCACATGCAACCCGGCCTGGCGCATGCGCGCCACCAGGCTGACCGCCAGCAGCGAATGCCCGCCCAACTCGAAGAAGTTGTCGTCGCGGCCCACCTGTTCGATCTTCAGCACCTCGGTCCAGATCGCGGCCAGCGCTGTTTCCAGTTCGCCCTGCGGGGCCTGGTATGCACGGCTGATCACGGCCTCGGCATCCGGCGCCGGCAGCGCGCTGCGGTCAACCTTGCCATTGCGGCTCAGTGGCAACGCCGCCAGGCGCACGAAGGCCTGCGGCACCATGTATTCGGGCATGCGCGCCAGCAGGTGGCTGCGCAGCGCCTCCAGCGCCGGCGCCGGCTGGCCATCGTCGCAGGTGAAGTACGCCACCAGGCGCTCTTCTCGCATCAGGACCACCGCCTGCCCCACCGCCGGGTAGGCGGCCAGCAACGCTTCGATTTCCCCCAGTTCAACGCGCAGACCCCGCAACTTGACCTGGAAGTCGTTGCGCCCCACGAAGTCCAGTTCGCCGTCGGCGCGGTAGCGCACCAGGTCACCAGTACGGTACAGGCGGTCGCCTTCGACGAACGGGCTGGCAATGAAACGCTCGGCCTGCAAGTGCGGCAAACCCAGGTAACCGCGCGCTACGCCGACACCGCCGATGTGCAACTGGCCCACCGCCCCCAGGGGCACCGGCCGGTCGTGCGCGTCCAGCACATACAGCCGGGTGTTGCTGATCGGCCGACCAATCGGTGGTGCCTGCGTGGGTAAGGGTTGCTGCGCTTGCAAGGTCCACGCGGTGCTGTCCACCGTCGCCTCGGTGGGGCCGTAGACATTGTGCAGGCGCACGCCGGGCAAGCGTTGCCGCACGCTGTGCACCAGCGCCAGGGTCAGCTCGCCGCCGCCGCAGAAAATATCGGTCAGGCTGGTGCAGCGCTCCACGCCCGGCTGCTCGAGGAACTGATGCAGCAGGGCCGGTACGAACTTCACGACGCTGACCTGCCGGGCCTGAATCAGCTGCACCATGTACGCCGGGTCACGGTGGCCGTCCGGCCGCGCCAGGACCAGGCGCAGGCCGGCAGTCAAGGGCCAGAACAGCTCCCACACCGAGCCATCGAATGTGAACGGCGCACGTTGCAGCAACGCATCCCCAGGGCGCGGCGGGCAGATTTGCGACCCCCAGTGCATCAGGTTGCACAGCCCACGGTGCTCCACCATGACCCCCTTGGGCGTGCCCGTGGACCCCGAGGTGTACATCACATAGGCCAGTTGTGACGGCCCCAGCCCCTCGACCTGCGGGTTATCGGCCGGGTTGGCCTGCCAGCTGTGCGCGTCCAGGTCGAGCCAGCGACAGGCCAGGCCAGCGAACAGGCCCTGGGTAGCGCCGTGCACCAGCACCAGCGTTGGCGTGCAGTCCTGCAACATGAAGCGCAGGCGTTCCTGCGGGTAGCCGGGGTCCAGCGGCACATAGGCACCGCCGGCCTTGAGCACGCCAAGCAAAGCCACCATTAGCGAAATGCCGCGCTCCACGCACACAGCCACCCGGCTGTCCGGGCCGACCCCTTGGGCAATCAACTGGTGCGCCAGGCGGTTGGCCTGGGCATTCAGCGTTTGGTAGTCCAGGCTCTCGTCGCCCGCCTGCAGGGCGATGGCCTGTGGCGTGCGCCGAACCTGGGCCTCGAGTAACGCAGGCAGGGTCTGCCAGGTTGGGCTGTGCGGGTCTTCGGTGCGGTTCAAGCCCTGCAACAAACGCTGCAACTCGGTGTGTGGCACTGCACACAGGGCCTGCAGGCCTTCACTGCTGCCGCGGGCAAGCGCATCGGCCAATTGCTGCAGGGCGTTGAGCACGAAGTCCATGACCCGTTGCGCCCCGATCGCAAGCGGCGCACGCACGGCCAGTTGCAGCGTATCTGCCTGCTCATCCACGGTCAGCACCAGCCCGTGGCTCTCGACCTCGCTGGCCTCGACCAGCGCTACACCGGGCAGCACCTGGCCGAACGGGAGGCTGCCCTGGCGGTAATTCACCAGACTGTCGAACAGTGCGCTGCCTGCGGGCAGGCCGCTGCAACGCTGGGCCAGGATCAGCGGCGCATCTTCATGCGCCAGCAAGGCGGCCAGCCCGGCATGGGTTTCACGCAGCGCCTGGCCGGGTGCACGTTGGGCCAGCGGGACACGCAACGGCAGGCTGTTGATGAACATGCCCATCGCGCTGCCGGCACCGGGGCCGGCCATGCTGCGCCCCAGCAGTACGGTGCCCAGCACCACCTCGTCACGCCCGCCGAGGTGGCCCAGCACCTGTGCCCACGCCAGGTGCAGCAGGCTGGCCAGGCTGGCGCCCTGGTGCCGTGCCTGCTGGCGTAACGCGGCAACCTGTTCGCCGGCCAGGCGATGGTCGCAGCGCTCCAACTGCTGCTCATCGACTGGCGCCCCGCCATAACCGGGGATCGGTGCTTGCGGCTCGATACCGGCCAGTTGCGCGCTGAAGAAGGCGGCGTGACCGGCCTGGCGCTCGGCCTGGTTGCTGGCGGCGACATAGTCGCGGTAAGCCACTGGCGTGGCCAAGCCCTCGCCCTGCCCGGCCATGCAGGCTGCCAGCTCACCCAGCAGCACCTGCAGCGATACCGCATCGTTGACCAGGTGATGGAAGCGCAACAGGCCCAGCCAACGGCCCTGGTCGGTATCCTCGCTGCACACCAGCGCCATCATCGGCGCCCGGCGCAGGTCCAGGGGCTGGCGTTGCGGGTCGAAGTGGCTGCGCAACTGCGCAGCGGGGCCGTGCCACTGCTCGACCGGCAGGCGCGCCTGGCGCCAGACCACCTGCTGCGGGTGCTCCAGGCCTTCCCAGCACAGGCTGGTGCGCAGAATATCGTGGCGCTCGATCACCTGCTGCAAGGCAACGGCAAAGGCTTGCAGTTGTGCATGGCTGGCGAAGGCGAACAACGCTTGCTGCTGGTAGGGGTCGCGGGCGTCGGCAACATGGTGGTAAAGCAGCCCCTGCTGCAGAGGGGCCAGTGGGTAGATTTCCTGCACATTGGCGGCCCCACCTGGCACCGTGGCCACGATGCGATCGATGGCAGCCTGGTCCAGTTCGGTGAGTGCCAGCATGCCCGGGGTAATGCGCTGGCAACCCGGGGGTACCTGGTTGCCCGGCAGTACTGGCTGTTCGACCCGAGTCACGCTGGCAGCCAGGCTGGCCAGGGTCGATTGCCCGAACAGCACCTGTACGTCCGCCTGCCAGCCTTGCTGGCGCATGCGTTCGATCAATTGCACGGCCAGCAGTGAATGGCCACCGAGTTCGAAGAAGTGGTCCTGGCGCCCTACCCGTTCAACCTGCAGCAACTCGCCCCACAGCTGCGCCAGCTGCTGTTCGACTGCGCCTTGCGGCGCTTCGTGCTCACGGCGCACCTGGCTGTTTTCGTCGGCGTGCGGCAACGCCCGGCGGTCGAGCTTGCCATTGGCGGTCAGCGGCCAGCGCTCAAGGCGCACGAAGGCCCCCGGCAACAAGGCGACCGACAGCCGTTCACGCAGGTGCTCATGCAACGCCCGCGGCGTCACCGGCAGGTCGGCGATGAACCAGGCTTGCAGCTGGCCATCGCGCAACATGACCACGCTTTCGCGCACAGCCGCATGGCGGGTGAGCGCGGCCTCGATCTCGGCCAACTCAACCCGCACGCCACGGACCTTGACCTGATCGTCGTTACGCCCAAGGTACTCCAGCGTACCGTCGGCTAGCCAACGCACCAGGTCCCCGGTGCGGTACAGGCGGGCGCCCGGCTCGCGGCTGAAAGGGTCGGCAATGAAGCGTTCGGCTGTCATCTGCGGGCGGTTCAGGTAGCCACGGGCTACCCCCTGGCCGCCCACATACAGCTCGCCCGCCACACCGGGCGGCAGCAACTGGCGCTGAGCATCGAGCACATAGAGCCGGGTATTGGCCACCGGCCCGCCGATATGCAGCGGCCTGCCCGGCAGTACTTCGCCCGAGGTGGCCACCACCGTGGTTTCCGTGGGGCCGTAGTTGTTGACCACGCGGTAGCGCTGCTCGCGGGCCAGGCGGCGCAGGCGGTCGCCGCCGACCAGCAGGGTGTGCAAGGTGGGGTGCAGCTCGCCCTGGGCGAAGGCGTGCTCGGCCACGGGGGTGGGCAGAAAGCTGACGTCCAGCGGCTGCGCGCGCCACCAGGCGAGCAAGGCGTCGATGTCTTCAGCCCCGTCGCGCACCGGTGCCAGGTGCAAGGTCGCGCCGCTGCACAGCGCCGGCCAGATCTCCCAGGCCATGGCATCGAAGCCGAAACCTGCCAGGCTCGATTGCTGCCGCCCAGGGCCGAGGCCGAAGTTGCTGCAGTGCCAGTCGACCAGGTTGGCCAGCATGCGCTGCTCGACCATCACCCCTTTGGGCAAGCCGGTAGAGCCGGAGGTATAGATGACGTAGGCAAGGTCTGTGGGCGCTTGCGCGGCGAACTCGAACGCCCTGGCGGGCGCTGCGGCCCAGTCGAAGCGGTCCAGTTCGATCTGCGCCAGGGTGTGGGCCGGCAGCCGATCCACCAGCCGGGACAGGGTCAGCAGCACCTCCGGGGCGCTGTCCTGAAGCAGATAGGCAAGCCGCTCACGGGGGTGCGCAGGGTCTATGGGCACATAGGCAGCGCCGGCCTTGAGCACGGCCAGCAACCCTACCAAAGTATCCAGCCCGCGCTGGGCGATCAGCGCTACCCGGCGTTCGGGCCCAACGCCCAGGCCCGCCAAGTGCTGCGCCAGCAGCTCCGCGCGCCGCTCAAGTTCGCCATAGGTCAGCGCCTGGTCATGGAAGCGCGCCGCCACTGCGGCCGGCCGGGCCTTGGCCTGGGCCTGGATGCGCTGTTGAATCAGGCCCGCAGCCGCCACCGGCATTTGCGTGGCATTCCACCGTTCGAGCGCAGCGTGCTCAGGCGCGGTGAGCAGGTCGAAGTCGCCGGCTGTCGCCTGCGGCTGTTGCAGCCCTTGCTCCAGCACGTGCAGCAGGCGCTGCGCCAGGGCCTGGGCTTCATCGTCGGTAAACCAGGCGCGGTCATGCACCACGTGCAGCATGGCGGCGTCGCTGTAGCTGTTGCAGCGCAGGTGGACACTCAGTGGCGTGGGTTCGTGGCCGTTGCAGATCATCACCGTATGGCCAGGCGCGTCGGTGATGTGCAGTGCGTTGCTGTCGTCCTCGAACGAGACCATCAACTCGAACAGCTGCGGCCGTTCTTCGCGCAGTGCGCCAAGGCTGCGGTTGAGCTCACTGAGGGCGAAACGCTGATGGCGAAAATCCTGCTTGAGCGCATCGCGGATGCCCTGCACCAGCGTGGCGAACGAGCACTCGCGGGCAAAACCCAGGCGCAGCGCGCTGACTTGGGTGAACAACCCCAGGGTCGCCTTGAAGCGCGCGTTGCTGCGGTTGCGGACCGGCACTCCGACCACCCACTCATCGCGCTGCCAGGTACGTGTCACGCAGACGTGCAAGGCGGCCAGCAGCACGTGCAGCGGCGAGGCTTGCAGGTCGGCAGCGAAGCCGCGCAGGCGGGCCAGCAGTGGGCGGTCGAACGGCTGGCGCTGCGCGCCACTGGGCGTGGCGGTTGCCGCGCTCGCGCGTTCGCGCGGGGCCAGCAGGGCATCGGGCAACTGCTGGTACTTGGCCAGCCAGTAGTCGCGATCGCGGGTTTGGCGCACGGATGCCTGGTACTGGGCGTCGTCCTCGATAAAGGCTGTGTAGGACGCTGCCCCGTGCGGCAGGGGCAGGCCTTGCAGCAACAGGCGGTAATGGTCTGCAAGCTGCTTGAACCACTGATCCACACCCCAGCCATCGAGGATCAGATGGTGGGCTTGCAGCGCCAGCAGGTAACGCTGTTCGCCAATGCGGATCAAGGTGGCCGCCCATAGCGGGCTGGCGGCATCCAGCTGATAAGGGGTGCGCATTTGCGCCTCTAGCAAGCCTGATGCAGCTGCGAAAGGCTCGCTGGCCTGGCGCAAGTCATGCCGGGCCAGCGTTACCGCCATCTGCGTGGCGAAGTACTGGCGGGCAAGCCCGCCCTGCGTGACCAGCACCGTTCGCAGCCCATCATGCTCAGCCACCAGGTGCTGCAGCGCTTGCTGCAACAGCCCGGCGTCCACGTTGCCTTGCAACTCCACGTACGCCCCGATGTTGTACAGGGGTGAGTCGCCATGGCTGATTTGGTCCAGCCAGATGTCACGCTGGGCAACGGTCAGGGCGAAAGTGTCTGGGGCAGGCATGATTCGGCAGGTCCTTCTGGTTGATCATCCGCGCATTCAAGCACCGC
The DNA here is from genome assembly GCF_043106615.1 of Pseudomonas sp. CJQ_9. Taxonomy (NCBI): domain Bacteria; kingdom Pseudomonadati; phylum Pseudomonadota; class Gammaproteobacteria; order Pseudomonadales; family Pseudomonadaceae; genus Pseudomonas; species Pseudomonas sp. CJQ_9. The sequence continues at coordinate 18,192 of NZ_JBICMS010000057.1, forward strand.
TGCCGGCAGCTGTATGGCCTGCCAAACCCGGACAACCGCAGCGCGCGGGCGGCCCGCTGAAAAACATGTAGGAGATTTGCCATAGCTGACCACCCCCGATGACCTACGGCACCTTCCACGCGCTGCGATCAGGCCGCATTCGCCGTGCTTATGGCGTCAAATACCCGGCAACGCAGCAGTTGCCACGCGCGCCGCGTGCCGGGGCCGCCACCCAAAGCAGCCGATCGATGGCATTTTCTGTCCCGGTTTTCCATTACAGACGCCTGCCCGCCAGCGGGCTTGAATACGCCTACCCCAACTCCCTTCCACGCTGGAGCACTGGCCCGCCAAACCCCCTGCTGCAATACCCTGAACCAAGGACGACAAGGAAATGATGCTGACCGACAGCCGCGACTACCGCCCCGACCCACAGCTTTACCTGCAATTGGGGGAGCTGATCGCCAGCACCGGCGCCGCAGGCTTCGCTGACCAGATGTTGGGCCTGGTGGCAGCCCAGGTGCCTGTTCACCGGCTCGAACTCAGCGAATGGACGCTTGACCCGCAGCGGACGAATGTCAGCCATATCAAGGTGCTCGGCAGTGCTGGGCTGCAACCCGCCGCCGCTGGCGAAAACCAGCACCAACCGCTGCTGCAGCGCATCATGCAGATGAAGGACCCGCTGCTGATCGAGTTCAAGGCCCCGCCTGGCGCTTTGCAGGCGCGCCAGAGTGCCCATCAGTGCCATCTGGTGTCGTGCAATGGCCGCAAGCGGTGGGTGATCAGCTTTCATCGCCTGCCGTGCCAGCGCGCCTTCGCGCTGAGTGAATTGTCCCAGCTCAAGTGTTTGTCCGACACCCTGCTGCCCTTGGTCGAGCACCACGGGCAACTGCTTGAGCAGGGCACCACGCACCCTGCAGGGGCGGCCCAGGGCGAGCTTGAAGCGGGTTCGCTGCGCCAGGCATTCGGTGAACGGCTGGCGCACGAGGCTGTGCGCCTGTCGACCCGAGAACAGGAGGTATGCCTGGGGCTGCTTACCGGCGGTACCGTGCCAGAGATGGCCCAGCGGTTGAATGTAAAGAACAGCTCGGTGGAAACCTACCTCAAGCGTGCCACGGCCAAACTAGGGGTCAGCGGCCGCCACGGCCTGGCGAAATGGATGGCCGGTGCCTGACTGCGAGAACCTGCAATGCCCCGACATGTGTTGACCTTGTTTGCCGTGCTGTTGTGCGGCTGTTCACTCGCCCCTGCTTACCAACGCCCCGCCCATGCGATACCCGCGCAGTTTCCGCAAGGGCCCGCCTATACCGCCGATACGCCGTCGCCACCACCGGTCGAAGACGGGCAGCAGGTATTCCGCGACCCGGTGCTGCGCCAGTTGATCGAGGCCGCCCTGGCCAACAACCGCGACCTGCGCACCGCCGCACTCAACGTCGCGGCCGCGCAGGCACAATACCGCGTGCAGCGCGCCGAACGGCTACCCAAGGTGGCGGCTGATGGCCACGGCCAGCGTCAGTACCTGCCCAGGGGCATGACCGGTACCGGCAAAGGCATGATCAGTTCCAGCTACGCGGCCACGCTGGGGCTGAGCGCCTACGAAATCGACCTGTTCGGCCGGGTGCGCAGCCTCAGCGACCAGGCATTGCTGAACTACCTGGCCAGTGAACAGGCACGGCGCAGTAGCCGCCTGAGCCTGGTGGCGAGCGTTGCCAGTGTGTACCTGACCTGGCAGGCCGACCAGGCGCTGCTGACCCTGGCCAACGAAACCCTGGCCACTGACCTGCGCAGCCTGCGCCTGGCCCGTAACCAGCGCCGGGCGGGCACGCTGTCGGCACTGGATGAGGTCCAGGCGCGCACCCGCGTGGACAGCACCCGGGCGGCAGTGGCGCGTTACCAGCGGCTGGTCGCGCAAGACCTGAACCAGCTGACGCTGCTGGTGGGTGCCCCCGTTGCTGCGAAGGGGGTCGCACAGCCCCTGGCGGCCGAGCAGATTGCCAGGCTGCCGGCAGGTTTACCGTCTGACTTGCTGCAGCGGCGCCCCGACATACGCCAGGCCGAGTACCAGTTGCGCGCCGCCAACGCCAATATCGGTGCTGCGCGGGCGGCGTTCTTTCCCAGCATCAGCCTCACCGCCAATGCCGGCAGCACCAGCCCCCAGCTCAGTGGCCTGTTCGATGCAGGTTCGGGGACCTGGCTCTTCCAACCGCAGATCAACCTGCCAATCTTCACCGCGGGCAGCCTGCGCGCCAGCCTGGATTATGCGCGCCTGCAGAAGGATATCCAGGTGGCGCAGTACCAACGAGCCGTCCAGCGCGCATTTCAGGAAGTTGCAGATGGCCTGGCCGCACGGGCGACCTACCAGCGCCAACTGCAGGCACAACACGACCTGGTCGCAGCCAGCCGACGCTATTACGACCTGGCCGAGCACCGTTACCGCATTGGCGTGGACAGCAGCCTCACCTTCCTGGACGCGCAGCGCGCGTTGTTCAGTGCCCAGCAAGGGCTGATCAACGACCGCCTGGCGCAGTTGCTGGCAGAGGTGAACCTGTTTGCAGCACTGGGTGGCGGGTGGAACGACCAGGATTGAACGCGGGCCCAGGCGTGCAGCGCATCTGGCACATGCGTGCGATTTAAAATTAATGCATTTGATAATGATTCGTAGTAATTTCGTGGCGCAAATTTCTCTCAGCGCCCTACTTCAGGATCGTCCAGTCGATGCGTCGCACGTTCGTTTCGCTTTGTGTGCTTCATGCTGTCTCCCCATTGGCCCTTGCCGAGCCCGAACCGCTCAGTGACCCGGCCCACATCGAACTCCAGGCCCTGAGCATCACTGGCACAGCCGACAGCGAACGGGCTGATGGCCCGGTGCTCGGCTACAAGGCCAACCGTTCCGCCAGTGCCACCCGCACCGACACCGCGCTGCACGAAACACCGCAGTCGGTCAGCGTGGTGCCCAAGGCGGTGCTGCAAGACACCGGTGCCACGCGCCTGCAAGACGGCCTGGACTATGCCGGTGGCGTCGGCCGGGCCAACAACTTCGGTGGCCAGGGCCTTACCACCTTCACCGTGCGCGGCTTTACCACCGGCGAGTTCTACCGTAACGGTTTCCCGATCAACCGTGGTTACCCCAACGCACCGGACGCCAATACCGTCGAGCGGCTGGAGGTGATCCGCGGCCCGGCCAGCAGCCTGTACGGCCGTGGCGACCCCGGCGGCACCTTCAACGTGGTCAGCAAGCAGCCGCTTTCAGAACCCAAGGTCACCCTGGGCAGCCAGTTCGACGACCAGGGCATGCACCGCGCCACCCTCGACGCCGCCGGCCCGCTGAACCAGGACGGCTCGCTGGCCTACCGCCTGAACCTGCTTGGCGAGGGCGGCGACAGTTTCCGTGATGATGTGCAAAGCGAGCGTTATGACGTGGCGCCCGTGCTCAGCTGGCAGGTCAACGACACCACCAAGGTCGTGTTCGAAGGCGACTTCATGCGCAACAACCACCCGCTGGACCGCGGCCTGACCCGCTACGCCACCCAGCGTGGCAGCGCCTCGCGTGACACCTATATCTGGGAAAAAGGCAGCGACAACCTGCTGCACAATGACAACAACATGGCGCAGGTGCGTTTCGAGCACCTGCTCAATGACAACTGGACGCTGGCGGGCGGGTTCCAGTTCCTCGATGGCTCACTCAAGGGCAATGCGGTCGAAGCCAACGGCGCGCCGCTGGATGGGCGAACGCTGGAGCGTAACTTCAACTATCGCAAGCTGGAGTGGACCGATCGCGACTGGCAGCTGAACCTGACGGGTTACTTCGACACTGGCGGTTTCAGCCACACCCTGCTGACGGGTGTGGAGTACGAGAACTACGACTACAACTCGATCATCCAGCGGTCCTCTGCGGTGGCGGGCACGTACCCCATCGACATCTACGACCCGGTGCTTGGCCAGCCACGGCCGGCGCTGACCCGCACCACGACCTGGGACAAGGAGAACCTGCAGACCTGGGCCTTCTTCATCCAGGACCAGGTGGCCCTGACCGAGCGTTTGAAGGCTCTGGCAGGCGTACGCTTCGAGCGCTTCGAGCATGACTACGACAACAAGCTGGACAATGCTGGTGATTTCAGCAAAGGCGAAAACGGTGCTACGCCCCGTATCGGCCTGGTCTATGACCTGACCGACACGGTCGCCGTCTACGCCAACACAGCGCGCTCTTTCAAACCCAATACGGGAACCCCGGCCAGCGGCGGGGGCTTCGACCCGGAAAAGGGCAAATCCTACGAACTGGGCGTGAAATGGGAAGCGCTCGACCGCCAGCTGAGTGTCGACGCAGCGGTCTACCACATCGTCAAGGAAAACGTGTTGACCCGCGACCCGGTGGACCCGAACTACAGCGTGGCGGCCGGCGAAGTGCGCAGCCGGGGCCTGGATATCAACGTTGCTGGCAATGTCACCCCCGAGTGGCGCGTCATTGGCGGCTACGCCTATGTGGATGCCGAAGTGACCAAGGACAACCGCCTGCCAACCGGCACGCGACTGGCCAATATCCCGCGCAACAGTTTCAGCCTGCTCAACACCTATGAGTTCCAGGACGGTGTCGCCAAGGGGCTTGGCTTGGGGCTTGGGGTGAAATACGTGGATGACCGCAACGGCCAGACCGAGGCCACCACGTACACCATGGAGCAATACACGGTGGTTGATCTGCTGACCTTCTACCAGGTCAACGACCATATACGCCTGAACCTGGATGTGAAGAACCTGTTCAACAAGGCGTATGACGAAGGCGCATTCAACCTGTATGCCTACCCGGGTGCGCCGCGTACGGTACAGGCTGGCGTCGCGTACACCTTCTGAACGGCTGGGGCTGCATAAGCAGCCCTACCTGTCAGAAACCTTTGCTGTAGAACAGCGAATACGACTCGATGCCGTCGTTGGGCTGCTTGATCCCGGCGTTGGAGTAATGGATCGCACGCAGCCCGACCTTCTGCTCCCCTGGCAGTTTCAGGCCAAGGCCGATACGGTCCTCGAAGTTGAACGACGAACCCAGGCGCTGGTCGCCCACATCGGTCTTGGAGAACGCGGCCAGGCCGATACCCGCTTCGATGTACGGGGTGTAGGTGAAACCGCTGAATTCATAGGTGAACACCGGGCTGAACGACAGCGAATGGGCGCCACTGGCGTCGCCGCCCTCCCAGTAGGTGTAGCCGGCGTCCCAGTAACCGCTGACATAGCCGATGTCGCTTTGCAGCCACTTCTTGTCCCAGTCGAACGACATGCCAATGCGGTAGGTCATGTCGCCCTGGCTGGTTACGCCCACGGCGCCGGACACCTGCGCGGCCTGGGCCGTGCCAGCGCCGGCAAGTGCCAGCACGGCAACGGCCAGCGATGCTGCAAGACGGGTTTTCATCTACGACTCTCCTGATGGTCTACACGACAAGCGGGGGCTGTAGCCCCTCGATTAAGCGGTGACCGGTTCATCCCGACCGGTCACACGAGGTAATACTTTTCTGATTATTGTCCAGATAATCAGAAAGTTGGAAGTAAATTGCCATTATTGCTCATACACCGTTGCGGTGTGAGGCGCTACCACACCGCGAGCGCCATACAGACGTGCGGACTAGACGTAGATTAGTAGTTGTAAATCAATGGTTTGTGTTCTTTTCTTCAAGCAGTTTCACGAACATGCTCAAGCTGCGTGATACCGTGCCACGTCGCCACACCAGCCAGGTTTTCAGGTAGCGGAAGTCTTCCGACATGGGCCAGGCGCTGACCGTGCTGCAGCCCGGCATGTTGTCGAGCATGCTGCGCGGCAGCATGGCCAGGCCGGCCCCGGCGCTGACGCAGGCGAGCATGCCGTGGTACGACTCCATTTCATGGATCTTGCCGGGAACCGCCTGGTCCTGGACGAACCAGTTTTCGAAGTGATGCCGGTACGAACAGTTGGCCCGGAACGCGTAGATGTTTTCGCCGTTGACGTCCTGGGCGCGGGTCACCGGGGCATGATTGAGCGGTGCGATGACCATCATCTCTTCCTCGAACACCGGTATGCCCTCCAACGTGGGGTGCAACACCGGGCCATCGACGAACGCAGCCACCAGCCGGCCAGACAACACCCCCTCGAGCATGGTCCCTGAAGGGCCGGTGGACAGGTCCAGGTCCACCTTGGGGTAGCGCTGGTTGTAGGCCGCCAGCAAGGCCGGAATACGCACGGCTGCGGTGCTTTCCAGCGAGCCCAGGGCGAAGGTGCCCTGCGGGTCTTCACCGGCCACGGTCAGGCGGGCCTCGTGCACCAGGTCGAGAATGCGCCGGGTGTATTCCAGGAAGTTCCAACCCGCGGGTGACAGGCGCAAACGGCTTTTCTCGCGGATGAACAGTTCCACACCCAAGTCTTCTTCCAGCTGCTTGATGCGCGTGGTCAGGTTGGAAGGCACCCGGTGGATATGCTGCGCAGCAGCGCTGATGCTGCCCTGCTCTGCCACGGCCTTGAAGATCTCCAATTGCACCAGGTCCACAGCCTTTCTCCAAACGTGAATGTTTCGCTCATTATTATTCAGTTTTCATTAAAGCCATAGCCCACTAGTCTGGCTCCACCGTTCAATAACGACGAGAGTGCCCTACCATGAGTGCGATCAGCAGCCTGACCCACGCCATCTCCCTCGACCCGTACACCGGCGAGCAGATCGGCGCCTACCCGTTCGACACCGACGCCGCACTGGAAGCGGCGCTGCAGCGTGCCAAGGCCGGCTACCGCCAGTGGCGCCAAGTGTCGCTGGGTCAGCGCAGCGAGTACCTGCTCGCCTTGGCCAGCACCCTTGAAGCCAAGGCCGAGGCCTTTGCGCAGATGATCAGCCGTGAAATCGGCAAGCCCATCGCCCAGGCCCGCGGCGAAGTCGCCAAGTGCGTTGGCTTGTGCCGCTGGTATGCCGAGCACGGCCCCGCGATGCTGGCCGCCGAGCCTACCCAGGTCGAAAAGGCCCGCATCGAATACCGCCCGCTGGGCCCTATCCTGGCGGTGATGCCTTGGAACTTCCCGGTCTGGCAGGTACTGCGCGGCGCCGTGCCGGCGATCCTGGCCGGCAATACCTACGTGCTCAAGCACGCGCCGAACGTAATGGGCAGCGCCTACCTGCTGGGCGAACTGTTCAAGGATGCCGGCCTGCCGCAAGGCATTTTCGAAGTGCTGAACGTGACCCCGGAGGGTGTCACCCGCGCCATCAATGACCCGCGCATTGCCGCGGTGACCCTGACCGGTAGCGTGCGTGCCGGCATGGCGATCGGTGCCCAGGCCGGTGCCGCACTGAAAAAATGCGTGCTCGAACTCGGCGGTTCCGACCCGTTCATCGTACTGGCTGACGCCGACCTGGACGCCGCCGTCCAGGCTGCCGTCATCGGTCGCTACCAGAACACCGGCCAGGTCTGCGCAGCGGCCAAGCGCATGATCGTGGAAGCAAGCATTGCCGACGCGTTCACCCGCAAGTTCGTCGAGGCAACCCGGCAGCTGAACATGGGCAACCCGCTGCAGGACGACACCTACATCGGCCCCATGGCCCGCTACGACCTGCGCGACGAGCTGGATGGCCAGGTACAGGCGACGCTGGCCGAGGGTGCCACCCTGCTGCTGGGCGGCCACAAGGTTGAAGGCGTTGCCAACTTCTATGCCCCGACCGTGTTCGCCAATGTGACCCCGGACATGACAGCATTCAAGCAAGAGCTGTTCGGCCCGGTGGCGGCGATCATCACGGCCCGTGACGCCGAGCATGCCGTGGAGCTGGCCAACGACAGCGAATTCGGCCTGGCGGCGACCATCTACACCGCCGATTATGCGCTGGCCGAGCGCATGACTGCCGCGTTGGATACCGGTGGCGTGTTCATCAATGGTTACTGCGCATCCGACCCCCGCGTGGCGTTCGGCGGCGTGAAGAAAAGCGGCTTCGGGCGCGAGCTGTCGCACTTTGGTGTGCGGGAGTTCACCAATGCCCAGACCGTGTGGCTGGACCGTAACTGAGTCCAGTGAAGCAGGGGCTGCATTGCAGCCTCTGCCAACCTCAATCGCGCACCTGGTCCTTGACCCAGTCCAGCATCCCCCCCGGCACGATCAGCTCATGCCGCGCCCGTGAACAGGCGGTGTACAAACCTGCCAGCAGGCGCGCCCGTTCATTGCGGTTACCGGCCACCTGCGGCGTGACCATCAGCTCGGGCGACACCATCACCCGGGCAAACTCCATGTTCTTCACATCCCTTACCCGCCCGAGGAACAGCTTTGGCGCCTTGGTCCAGCGGTAACGGCTCTTGGCCTGGGCAAAGTGCTGCGGGGTGTAGCCCTTGCGCAGCAGGTTGGCCACCGCGACGAATGCCTTGTCCTCACCCTTGTCCTGCTCCAGCGCCTGCCAGCTGGCATAGCGGAACAGCATCGGGTGACGAGGCCGGGTGCCATGGCGGTACAGCTCGATGCAATCCTCCACGAACAGTTCGAAGTCCTTGCGCGCGCTTTGCAGCAGCACGAACGGCACGCCCTGGTGCGTCAGGCGCTGGAACCAGCCAAACAGCCCCCACTCGTCATCGACGATCAACGCGGTGGGCTGTTCCGGCACCGTGACCGCATCGAAGAAGCTGACCCGGGTGTAGTGCTCGGCGCTCCCACTGAAGGCCGCCTGGATCGATGCCGGGTGCGCCTGTATCAGCGGGTTGAGCACGTTGTCCATCGCCGGCCCTGCGCGCAGCGAGTGGTCGATGCAGCGCTGGCGGATGAAGCTGCCATGGTGCGCACTGAGGCCGTTCAGGTTCTGCAGTTCGTCACCGAGGGCGATGACCGCTTGCGGGCTGCGGTCAAGTACGGCAAGCATCGGTGCCGACAACTCGTGCGCCTCGTCGACGATGACGTGGGTGTAGCCGCTGTCAATCACCAGGCCGGTCAGCGCCAGCAGCTTGACCCGGTGGTAGTCACGTACCGGCAACTGGATTTCCCGCGCTGACGGGCGAATCAGCTCCTGCCAGTACAGCCGTGCCTTTTCCAGCAACACTTCTTGGTCCAGTGGCGATGTGCCCGGCCCGGCCCAGGGCACATGGTGCAACTGCACCTGCGCGTCGGCACTGTGGCAAAACGCCCGCACCGCGCGGATGCACAAGGCGACCACATCGCGCGCGGCAAGCGGGCCAATGTCGGGTATGGCCAGCCAGCGCACCACCTGCGCCTCTTGCGGGCGCCACGAGCGCTTGGTGCGGTAAGGGTCGCGCAGGCGCCAGCCGTTGCTGGTGAGGTCGCGGTTCAACAGCTCGTCGGCCAACTGGCCGAAGGTCAGCGCGGTGTAGGCAGCGGCATCCTTGACCCGGGCCTGCAGCGCGCGCAACTGGCCTTCGGTCAAGGCCAGCAACAAGGTGCGCTGCGGCTCCAGCAACCGGGCGAACTGGTGGATCAGAAAGGTCTTGCCGGTACCGGCAAAGCCCTGCACGGCGACCGATTCGTCGATACCCCCCAGAAATTCACGCAACAGCCGGTTCTGCTGGTCGCTGAGCATCAGGTCGTTGGCCAGCGCCGGCAGGTGCACGGGGTGCAGCGGCGTGGCGCGCTGGCGATAGCGGTCGGCGAACTGGAAATTCCACTGCCCCTCGTCGTCCTGCAGTTCATCCGCGCTGTACGCCACTTCGCCACTGAGTAGCGCAATGCCGTTTTCGCCCAGCATGCCCAGGCCCATGGCGAAGGCTTCACGGTCGAAGTGCTGCGCCACCTGCCCCTGGAACCGCCCAGGCGCGGCACGTTCAACGTCGTTGGCGATCCGCACGATCTCGGCAAAGCGGCGTTCCTGAGCATCGGCCGAGGCAGTCGCCGGCTGGCGAGGCAGGTTTTGCACGAACAACACCGCAGCGGCCTGGAGCAGGCTGGCGCTGCTGAAGAAGTCGGTAAGGGGAACACTGGCGAGGCTGTCAGCCTGGTCACTGGGCAAAGGCAGGTAGAACATCGGCACCTCGGGTGGAAACAGGCTGGCACGATAGCAATTTTCGGCGCCGGCTGCTGCACTTGCGGGCCGGCGGTTCAGCGCTTGACGCGCTTGAGTGTCTCGCTCGGAAATTCCTTGAACAATTGCCGGTAACTCTCTGAAAACCTTCCCAAATGCCAGAACGACCAACGCATCGCCACTTCCGCCACGGTCACGCCACCGCCCCGCAACAGATCGCGCCGCGCCCCATTGAGCCGGCGCAACCGCAACCAGTGCGCGGGCGGCATGCCGGTGTAGGCCTTGAAGGCCTGCTGCAACTGGCGCAGCGACACGCCCGCCACCGCCGCCAGTTCCACCAGGTTCAAGGTTTCTTCCGGGCAGTCAGCCGCCCACTCGCTGACCCGGTGCATGATCGCCCGCTCCTCGTCCCGCCGGCCCATGGCCATGCCCTGCAAGCGCTGGCAGGCATTGTCGAGGATGAACAAGCAGTCCTCCAGCAACTGCTCCGCCAACGCCTGCCCCTGCAACGGGCACCCAGCCTCGCCCAGGCGGGTCAGGGTGGCACTGAGCCAATTGCCGAACAACGCATTCTGGCCACTGCCCAGCGGCACCATGAACAAACCGTCGAGCCTGCCGGGGTCCAGGCCGTGGCTGGCGAGAAACGCCTGGTCGAACACGACGGCCACTTCCTGGTAATTCTCTGGCGTGATCCAGATGTTGCGGCTCTGCTCGTTGAGCAGGTAAAGGCTGTTTTCGCTCTGGTCGAAGCAGAACGCCAGCGACCCGCTCGGCGCCCGGAAGAATTGCTCGACCCGGGTGTTGAGGCGTTCTTCGTAGACCTGCACGCCGTCAAGCCCCAGGCAGCGCAACTGGCCGCTGAAATGGCCCGGCGACATCTGCCGGTACTGCTGCTGCCAACCGGGGGTGATGCGAACCTGCTCGGACACATCCGAAGTGTGGAAAGCTTGGACCTGCAAGGCGTTGGGCGTTGTCACGCTTTGTCCTGAATGCACTCTTTTGGTGCATTGAATGCCGAAGAAAGTGGATAGATGGCGGTGTGGTGCCGAGCTCAAGATAGCCTCCAGCGTGTCACCTGGGAAGCGCGACGCTCTTGAAGCCGTGCAACGGCTTTGGCGGGTGCAGCGGCTCCCACATAAAAAAACCAACCAAGAGGTCTGTATGAACGCCCCCTTCGATCAGCTCTCCACCTGGCTGAAAGAACACCGGATCACCGAAGTAGAATGCGTGATCAGCGACCTGACCGGCATCGCCCGCGGCAAGATCGCACCGACTGCCAAGTTTCTTCACGAACGTGGCATGCGCTTGCCCGAGAGCGTGCTGCTGCAAACGGTCACCGGCGACTACGTTGACGACGATATCTATTACAACCTGCTCGATGCGGCTGACATCGACATGGTCTGCCGCCCCGACCCGAGCGCTGTGTACCAGATCCCGTGGGCCATCGAACCTACCGCGATCGTGATCCACGATACCTTCGACAAGCAAGGCAACCCCATCGAGCTGTCGCCGCGCAACGTGTTGAAGAAAGTGCTGAAGCTTTACGCTGACAAGGGCTGGCAACCCATTGTCGCGCCAGAGATGGAGTTCTACCTGACCAAGCGCTGCGAAGACCCGGACCTGCCGCTGCAAGTGCCGCTGGGGCGTTCCGGCCGGGCCGAAAGCGGCCGGCAGTCGTTCTCGATCGATGCCGCCAACGAATTCGACCCGCTGTTCGAGGACGTTTATGACTGGTGTGAAATCCAGGGCCTGGACCTGGACACGCTGATCCACGAAGACGGCCCGGCGCAGATGGAGATCAACTTCCGCCACGGCGACGCGCTGGACCTGGCCGACCAGATCACCGTGTTCAAGCGCACCATGCGTGAGGCTGCGCTCAAGCACAACGTGGCTGCGACGTTCATGGCCAAGCCGATCACCGACGAGCCGGGCAGTGCCATGCACCTGCACCAGAGCGTGATCGACATCGCCACCGGCAAGCCGATCTTCGCCAACGACGACGGCAGCATGAGCCTGTTGTTCCTGCACCACATCGGTGGGTTGCAAAAGTACATCCCCAAGCTGCTGCCGATGTTCGCCCCCAACGTCAATTCATTCCGCCGCTTCCTGCCGGACACCTCGGCCCCGGTCAACGTCGAGTGGGGTGAAGAAAACCGCACCGCCGGCCTGCGCGTCCCCACCTCCAGCCCGGAAGCGATGCGCGTGGAAAACCGCCTGCCCGGCGCGGATGCCAACCCTTACCTGGCGATCGCTGCCAGCCTGCTGTGCGGCTACCTGGGCATGGTCGAGCAGATCGACCCCAGTGCCCCGGTGCAAGGCCGCGCCTACGAGCGGCGCAACCTGCGCCTGCCCATCACCATCGAAGATGCGCTGCAGCACATGGAAGACTGCGAGACCGTGCAGCAGTACCTGGGCAAGCAATTCGTGCAGGGTTACGTGGCGGTCAAAAGGGCCGAGCACGAGAATTACAAGCGCGTGATCAGCTCGTGGGAGCGCGAGTTCCTGATGCTGAGCGTCTGAGCCGCCCAGGGGGCTGTGCAGCCCCCACCACACCTGAACCCGTAGAACAAAACCAACGAGGTGTTCCCATGCGTCATCTGCAAGCCCTGATCCCCGCGGCATTCACCCTGCTGTTCGCCACCACCAGCCACGCGACGCCCACTGTGAGCGTGTACAACTGGACCGACTACATCGGTGACACCACCCTGGCCGACTTCCAGGCCAGCAGCGGCATCAAGGTGGTTTATGACGTGTTCGACTCCAACGAAACCCTCGAAGGCAAGCTGCTGGCGGGGCGCACCGGCTACGACGTGGTAGTGCCCTCCAACCATTTTCTGGCCCGCCAGGCCCAGGCCGGTGCGTTCTTGCCGCTGGACCGCAGCAAACTGCCGAACTGGAAGCACCTGGACCCCAAGCTGCTCAAGCAGCTTGAGCAGAACGACCCCGGCAACCAGTATGCGGTGCCCTACCTGTGGGGCACCAATGGCATCGGCTACAACGTGGAAAAGGTCAAGGCGGCACTGGGCGTGGATCGCATCGATTCCTGGGCGGTGCTGTTCGAGCCCGAGAACCTGAAAAAGCTCAAGCAGTGCGGCGTGGCCTTCATGGACTCGCCCGATGAACTGTTCCCCGCCGTGCTCAACTACCTGGGCATGGACCCGCGCAGCGAAAAGCCGGCCGACTACGCCAAAGCCGAGGCGCGCATGCTTGAGCTGCGCCCGTACATCACCTATTTCCACTCCTCCAAGTATGTTTCCGACCTTGCCAACGGGAATATCTGCGTGGCGTTCGGTTATTCCGGTGACGTGTTCCAGGCGGCCAACCGCGCCGTGGAAGCGAAGAACGGCGTGAAGGTCGCCTACAGCATTCCCAAGGAAGGCAGCAACCTGTGGTTCGACCTGCTGGCCATTCCGAAGGATGCGAACAACCCGGAGCAGGCGCTGGCCTTCATCAACTACCTGCTCGACCCCAAGGTGATCGCCAAGGTCAGCGCCACGGTCGGCTATGCCAACGCCAACCCGGACGCCAAGGCCTACATGGATGCCGCGCTGGTGGACAACCCCGAGATCTACCCCCCGCAGGAGGTACTGGACAAGCTGTACATTTCCAGTACCCCCAGTCCGAAGATCATGCGCGTCATGACCCGCTCCTGGAGCAAGATCAAGTCCAACCGCTGAGCCGAGACCCTCTATGTCATTCAATACCCAACACAGCGCTTCGTACTATGCAGCCACTGCGCGCGATGCGGCCCCCTACCCCAGCCTCGACGCTGACCTGAGCGCTGATGTGTGTGTGGTCGGGGGTGGGCTGACCGGGGTCAATACGGCGCTGGAGCTGGCCGAGCGTGGTCTGTCGGTGGTGCTGCTGGAGGGGCGGTGCATCGGCTGGGGTGCCAGTGGCCGCAACGGCGGCCAGCTGATTCGCGGCATCGGCCATGATGTCAGCGGTTTTGCCCGACATGTCGGCCAGGATGGCGTGCGCTACCTCCAGCAGGCCGGCATCGACTCGGTGGCGCTGGTCGCCGCGCGCATCGCCCGCTACAACATTGCCTGTGACCTGCGCTGGGGCTTTTGCGAACTGGCCAACACGCCCGCGCAGTTCGACGCCTTCAAGGATGAACTGCAAGACCTGGCAGCGCTAGGTTACCGCCACGAAACACGGCTGGTCGCAAGCGGGCAGTTGCATGAGATCGTCGCCAGCGACCGGTACGCCGGCGGCCTGGTGGACATGGGTTCAGGGCACCTGCACCCGCTCGACCTGGTTCAGGGCGAGGCCCGCGCCGCCCATGCCCTGGGCGTGCGCATTTTCGAGCAAAGCCCGGTGCTGCGTATCGAGCATGGGCCCAGCGTTACCGTGCATACGGCCCACGGCAGCGTGCGCGCGGGCCGCCTGGTGCTGGGCTGCAACGCCCACCTGGACGACCTGGAACCGCGGCTGAGTGGCAAGGTGCTGCCGGCCGGCAGTTACGTGGTGGCCACCGAACCGCTGCCCGAAACACTGGCGAGCCGCTTGATCCCGCAGAACATGGCACTGTGCGACCAGAAAGTCGGCCTGGATTACTACCGCCTCACCGCTGATCGCCGCCTGCTGTTCGGCGGCGCCTGCCACTATTCGGGCCGCGACCCCAAGGACATCGCCGGCTATATGCGGCCGAAGGTGCTGAAGGTATTCCCGCAACTGGCCGATGTGCGCATCGACTACCAGTGGGGTGGCATGATCGGCATCACCGCCAACCGCTTCCCCCAGGTCGGGCGCTTGAGCCAACACCCCAACGTGTATTACGCCCAAGGCTATTCCGGGCACGGGCTGAACGTGACTCACTGGACAGCCAAGCTGCTGGCAGAAAGCATCGCCCTGGGCCACAGCCACGGCCTGGATGTGTTCAGTGCAGTGCCGCATCTGACGTTCCCCGGTGGCAAGGCACTGCGCTCGCCACTGCTGGCGCTGGGGATGTTGTGGTACCGGTTACGTGAGGTGTTGGGCTAGCAACGTGTGGGTGTTATTTGCCAAAAGATATGCATCGCCTGTGAGATCGAGCGCCGCCCGCGCGGCGCTTCGCGGGTAAACCCGCTCCTACGTTTGTTTCGGGCCAGTATTGCCTGTGACAGGCGCGCGCGATCGCCTTGTTCGTACGACGCGATATCGTGGTGGGCGCCAAGGCGTTCGCGCGCAAATCCCACAGGCATAATTGGCCCGAAACAAACGTAGGAGCGAGCGCAGCTCGCGATGCGCCGCGCGGGCGGCGCTCGATCTCCCAGGCGCTGCACATCTTGTGTCAAACACGCGTCAGCCCTCATACGATCCCTACGGGAGCTGGGCTTGAACGGCGATGAACTGCAAAGCAGCCCCCTACCCCCCCGCAGTAGCTCAACATTCGACGAATGCAACCGCCAGGCCGCCGCGCGAGGTTTCCTTGTAGTTGGCATGCATGTCGGCACCGGTATCACGCAAGGTGCGGATTACCCGGTCGAGCGAAATGAAATGCTCGCCATCGCCCCGCAGTGCCATTTGCACCGCATTGATCGCTTTCACGGCAGCGATGGCATTGCGTTCGATGCACGGCACCTGCACCAGGCCACCGACCGGGTCGCAGGTCAGCCCAAGGTTGTGTTCCAGGGCAATTTCGGCAGCATTTTCCAATTGCGCCGGTGTCGCGCCCAGCACCTGGGCCAGGCCGGCGGCCGCCATCGAGCAGGCAGACCCGACCTCCCCCTGGCAGCCGACCTCGGCGCCGGAAATGGAGGCGTTCTTTTTGCACAGGATGCCAACTGCAGCCGCGGCAAGCAGGAAGTCCACGACATCCGCGTCGCAGGCGCCAGGGTTGAACTTCATGTAGTAGTGCAGCACTGCCGGGATGATACCGGCTGCACCGTTGGTAGGCGCGGTGACCATGCGCCCGCCAGCGGCGTTCTCTTCGTTCACCGCCAGGGCGTACAGGTTGACCCACTCCATGGCGCCGAGCGTCGACCCGATCACATTAGGCTTGCCCAGTTCCTGCAAGCTACGGTGCAGCCGCGCCGCACGGCGTTTGACGTGCAAACCACCGGGCAGAATGCCCTCGTTGCGCAGGCCGTTGTCCACGCACTCGCGCATCGCAGCCCAAATGCGCAGCAGGCCGTCGCGCACCTCGGCTTCCGGGCGCCAGGCGCATTCGTTGGCCATCATCAGTTGCGCCACACTCAGGCCGTGGGCCTGGCACAGCTTCAGCAACTGGGCACCGCTGCCGAACTCGTAGGGCAGCACGGCGGCGTTCTCTGCAGCCTTAGGCGCATCGACTTCGGCCTGTTCAACAATGAACCCGCCGCCGACGGAATAATAGGTCTGGCACAACAGGCTGTCCTGCCCGTGCATGGCTTCCACGCGCATGGCGTTGGGGTGATACGGCAGGTTTTCGTCGAGCAGCAGCATGTCTTGCGCATACTCGAACGCCACGGGGTGGCTGCCGTCCAGCATCAGGCAGTGTTCCTGCAGCACCTGACCGATGCGCGATTCGATGGTGGCCGGGTCGATACGGTCTGGCCACTGCCCCATCAAGCCCAGCAGGCAGGCACGGTCGGTGGCATGACCAACGCCGGTCGCCGACAACGAGCCATACAGGCGTACTTCAACGCGCGTCACCCGCCCCAGCAAGCCCTGCTCGCGCAGGGCCTGGGCAAAGGTCGCAGCCGCGCGCATCGGGCCGACGGTGTGGGAGCTGGACGGGCCGATGCCGATTTTGAAAAGGTCGAAAACACTGATAGCCATACTAATGCCTGACCATGCGCTGAAAGGTAGCCAGTGCACGGTTATCTGGAGAAAATGGGCGCTGCTGCGATTTTGCGCGATACTGACGCTGCGCGGTTAAAATGACCAACGAAACTTTCTAAGCAAGGCTTTAGCAGGACTAAACGATGCGACGCCAACTCAACGGCCAGATGTTTGTTTGGCTGCACGTCTTTGCCTGCGCCGCCAGGCACCTGTCCTTTACCCGCTGTGCAGAGGAACTGCACATCACCCCCGGGGCGGTCAGCCAACAGATGCGCCAGCTGGAAGAGCGCCTGGGTTACCGCCTGTTTCTGCGCCGGGCACGGGGCGTGGAACTGAGCGCCGAAGGCCAGCGCCTGGCGCAGACCGTGACCGACGCCTACGGCAGCATCGAGGCAGAGCTGCTACGCCTGGACGCCGGCGAGATCCGTGGCACATTGCGGGTGCGCTCCATCCCCTCGTTCCTGGCCAAGTGGCTAACGCCGCGCTTGCCACGTTTCCAGCAGCGCTACCCGGACATCGAACTGCGCCTGGTGGCCGAAGACAGTGCCCAGGCCTTGACCCCGGGCGACTTCGACCTGGCCATCGACCTCAACGACGGCAGCTACCCGGGCATGCTCTCCACGCCGCTGCTGGACGAGCAGATCTTTCCCGTATGCGCGCCCTCACTGCTGCGTGGGCGCCCCCCGCTGCACGGGCCGGCCGACCTGGTGCACTACCCGCTGCTGCACGACATCACCGCCTGGCGTGGCAGTTCGGAATATGCCGAATGGGAGTTCTACCTGGACGGGATCGGCGCCACTGGGTTGGACGTACGCCGTGGGCATACCTTCAACCGTAACCACCTGACCATCGAAGCAGCGATTGCCGGTATCGGTGTGGCCATTGCCCGGCGCACGCTACTCAACGATGAACTGGAGCGCGGCGCGCTGATCGTGCCGTTTGGCGTACCCATCGCCAACCACAAACGCTATGTGGTGCATTACCCGCCCGGCGGGTTGACCCAGCCGGGCGCGCGGGCGGTACATGACTGGCTGGTGGAAGAAGCACGAGGGTTCCGCGAACTGCACCCGTTGAACACAGCATGAGGCCTGTTCTGCACCTGTGGCATGACAATCAATAGGCCTGTTTACCGGTGAACGCATTCAACGTGCGTACCAGAATCACGAAATCCAGCCACAACGACCAGTTGTTGATGTACTCGATGTCGGAGTCCACCCGCTGGATCATCTGTTCGATGTCCTTGGTCTCGCCGCGGAACCCGCGTACCTGGGCCAGGCCGGTCATGCCCGGCTTGATGTTGTGGCGAGCGAAGTAATCCACGATGTCCTGGGAATACAAGGTGTCGTGCTGCAAGGCATGCGGCCGTGGCCCGACCAGCGACATTTCGCCGGTCAGCACATTGAACAGCTGCGGCAGCTCATCGAGGCTGGTACGGCGGATGAAGGCCCCTACCCGCGTCAACCGCGGGTCGTTCTTCTGGGCTTGCTGCACCACACCGCCTTCGGGCTGGTGCACATGCATGCTTCTGAATTTCCAGATACGAAACGCCTCACCCGTCCAGCCGGTTCGTTCCTGGCGGAAGAACACCGGGCCGCGGCTGTCGAGCTTGATGGCCAGGGCAACGGCCAGCAACACCGGCGACGCACACAGCAGGATCAGCGCGGCCAGTACTCGGTCCTCGAGGTTTTTCAGGAACAGGCTCATGCCTGTGAGCGGGGTTTCCGACAAGGTCAGCACCGGGATGCCGGCAATTTCCCGCACGCTGTGGTTGATCAGGCGCAACGAGAAGATATCCGGTACCCAGTTCACCGCGATGCACTTGTCGAGCAGCTTGAAGTACACGTCGTTGATCACTTCCGAGCCGCCCAGCGGGGTCACCAGGTAGACCGTACGGATGCCGTGGCGGGCGACCAATTCGTCAAGCTCGGCAATATGCCCGAGCACCGGCAGGCGCTGCTTGCCCTCGGCGCCCTCGCCTGCGTGCGGTTCAACCTTGTCGACCAGTACACACCCCAGCACCCGCTCGCCAAACCATGGGTTGCTGCTGATTTTCTGGTAAAGAAAGTTGGCCAGGTCACCATTGCCAATGATCAGGGCATTGTCCAGGCGTGCATGTGCGGTGAAGCGTTTTTGCAGCTCACGCACGGCGAAGTGCAGGAACAATTGGGCGAAGTAACCGATGACGAACAGTTGGCCAACCAGCAGCCGGGAGTAGGTTTCGCTCTGTTTGGTCAGGAACGCCATGACCACCAGAAAGCAGAACGTGGCCGACCAGGCCTTGAACAGGCGGAAGGCCTTGATCGAAAGCCCGACGTTGGTGCGGTAGATCGCGTAATGATCATAAATGACCGCCAGTGCGCCGATCAGCAACAGCAGCATGATCACGTAATCGGAGGTGATGTAGCCGAACTGGTCATAGATCAGGTACCAGGCGATACCCGTCACGGCAATGCCGTCGAGGCCGGCCTGGATGGCGTTGCTAACACTGCTTCGGCGCTGGAGTAAGGAGCGACTGCTTCTGGGTTCGAAAACCATTTCAGACCTCATCAATTGGAGCGTGGCAAGTGCCTTACAGCCAACAACCAGTCTTGAATCACAGCCTTGCAGCGCCGCACGCGGCAAAGCGCGCAGCGTCCAAACCATTGATATCAATGTAGCAGCCAGCTGCCACAGGCGGGCCCGGAATACCTGCTGCCACAGCTTTTGGCCGATTCACAGCGAGCGCCTGGCAGCAGCGCTCGCCCGCCGATACAGCAACGTGCGCAGCAGAAACAGCGGGTTGCCCACCACGTAGCGCATGAACAGGCGCCTGGGCTCACGGCACAGCCGATACAGCCACTCGCCGCCAACCGCCCGCAGCCAGCCGGGGGCGCGGCTGACCTTGCCGCCGAGAAAGTCCAGGATCGCCCCACCACAGACGATCAGGCAGGGGCCGCTGATGCCGGCCAACTGTGCCGCGACCGCTTCCTGCTTGGGCATGCCCATGCCCAGCACGATCAGTTCCGGTTGATGCTCGTGCGCCAGTTGCAAGTAGGTATCGACAGTGGCAAAGCCATCGTGAACCGACACCGGCGCCACGCCGAAGGTGGCTGCGCAGTGCTGCACTGCTTGGTGCAGGTAGGGTTGCCGCGTACCCCAGAAGGCCACCTTACGCCCCCGGTAGGCCGCCAGCAGCCTGGGAATGAAATCGGTACCGTTCATGTTCAGGCCAGGCTCCAGGCCCAGGCGGCGGTAAAGGATCGCCATGCCGGAGCCATCGCGCAGCAGCACATCGGCCGCCGACAGCGCTTGGCAATAAGCCCCGTCGCGCACCACCAGGTTCATTGCGTGGGCGTTGACGAACCCCAACACCGTCGCTTTGTCCGGGGTGGTAAGGTGCTCGAGCAGGCGCTGCACGGCGTTTTCGTCGGCGACCACATGCAGCTGCCCGACCAGGCGCGCCCAGCGTTGCTGCCATTGCCGCTGGCTCATCAGTCGTCATCCCGTTTCGAGCGCACCCATTCAACCTGGCGCTTGATCAGAAAACCCAGGTACAGGGGGATTTTCCGGGCTGCGTAGAACGGTGCGTACAGCAACACCGAGAACGGGATCAGCTCCCGACAGAAGCGTGCCCAGGCCACCACCACCGCCGCGCCGAGCAACCCAAGCCCCAGCAGGGCGAACACTGCAGGTGCCGCCAGCCCGGTTACCAGGTAAACCAGCCAGGTCAGCAGGTTGAACCCCAGCAGTGCCAACACCAGCAAGGCCAAGGGTGATACCACCAGGTCCAGGGTCATCGCCGCGAGGGCACCATTGCGCTGGGTGATGGCAGCCAGCGCCCGCTTGGGCCCATCGGCCAGCATCAACCCCAGGTGGCCGTGCTCCCAACGCGTACGCTGGCTGTTGAGGCCTTGCGGGCTGAGCGGGAACTGGCTGGTTACCAAGGCTTCGGGGCAGAACAGCGGCGGCTTGCCTTGCTGGCAAAGATCGAGCCCGAGTTTCACATCCTCGACCAGATGGCCGTTGGCCAGGTTGACCTGGCGCAGGTCGTGCCAGCCGAAGGCCATGCCGGCGCCCATCAGCTGGCAAGGCAAGCCCAACCGCGCCCAGCCACGCGGGCGAACCAGGTTTTTCACCCGCCAGGCAAATTCGGCGACCTGCACTTTCAGCCCGGCGCCTGCGGGTGCCCGCATCAGGTACAGCGCCTGCACCGGGCGCGCCGTTTCACGGCATCGCCGAGCCAGGATATCGATGGCGCCCTCGCCGACCTGGCAATCGGCATCCACCACGATCACCACCTCAGGGGGCTGGCGCGCCAGATGGCGCACGCCGAAGTCCAGGGCATAGCCTTTGCCGCGCAACTGGGCGTCATACCGCTCCACCACTTCGGCCCCCGCTTCGCGGGCCAGCTGCGCCGTGGCGTCGGAACAGTTGTCGGCCACTACCAGCAAGCGGTCACCCTCGAGCAGTTGCGGCACGATGCTCGCCAGGCTGGCCTGAATGATCGAGGCCTCGTTGTGCGCCGGCACCAACACCGCAAGCGCTGGCCGGGCAGTGTTGCACGGTGCCGGCCTGCGTGCGGGCAGGCAAGCCAGCAATACCTGCAGCGAAAACACCAACACCGGCACCAGGACGATGACCGTTAGCAGGCCCAGCAACCACCCTAATACACTTATCATGCGAATGCCTTGAAGTAGCCGGCCAGCCTGGCCGCCTCGGTGTCGATGTCGTGCCGTTGCAATACCCGCTCGTAGGCCGCCTGGCCCATGCGCTGCAACACCTCGGCAGGTTGCGCCAGGCACTCGGCCATGGCCGCTGCCAGCTCGTCCACTGCGCCCGCGGGGAACAGCCAGCCATTCTCGCCGGGCCGCACCAGCTCAGGGATCCCGGCAACAAACGTGGTCAGCACCGGGCGGCGCAAGGCCATGGCCTCCATGATCACCACCGGCAGGCCCTCGGCGAAGCTGGGCAATACCAGAGCGCGGGCAGCGAGGATTTCCTCGCGCACCTGTGCACTGCTGATCCAGCCAGTAATGCGTACGTGCTGCTGCAGGCCGTGGCGGGCAATCAAGGCCTCGATCTGCTCGCGCATTTCACCGTCACCGGCCAGCACCAGCTCAAAGGCCTGCGACTGGTCCGCCAGCTGGCGCGCGGCCTCCAGCAGCAACAACTGGCCTTTCTGCTCACACAGCCGCCCAACGCACACCAGGCGTGGCGCCGCGGGCGCCTCTACCGCAGGCACCGCATGGAACGCGCGCTCCAGCCCGCAATGCACCACCTTGACCTTGGCCCAGTGCTCGTGCGCCACCCAGCGCAACAGTTGGCTGCGCCCATACGAGCTGACCGCCGCGACAAAAGCGGCGCGCCGAACCTTTTCCCCCAGGTGCAGGAACTGTGGCTTGTCGAACTCTTCGGGGCCGTGCACGGTGAAACTGTAGGCCGGCCCGCCCAATATGTTGGCCAGCATGACCACTTCGGTAGAGTTGGTGCCAAAGTGCGCATGCACATGCTGCGCCTGCCCGGCCTGTAGCCACTGCAGCACCTGGCAGGCTTCGGCCAGATACACCAGGTGGTAGGGCCAGGCCCGGTCCGCTCGGCGGCCAAGCCGCAGTGCCAGCCACAGCGCCCGGCCAAAGCGCCGCGGCTGCGCGCGCAACACCTGCCACATGGGCCGCAACAGCTGCTTCAGCCCGCCTTGCAGCACGTAGCGGGTCTTGCCCCGCTCGGCCACGTCCTCGGCATCCTGCACCTCGGCGTCCCAGCCACGCAGTGCCAGGCGCTGCACCTCTATCCCCTGGCGCTCCAATGCCAGGATCTCGCGGCGGATAAAACTATGGCTGACCTTCGGGTACTGATTGATGAAATAAGCAATACGCATATGAACCCAGATCCAAACCCGCTTGATGACCAACCGCCCCAAGCAACCTTTACTTCAGGCTGTCAACTAC
This sequence comes from Pseudomonas sp. CJQ_9, assembly GCF_043106615.1. Taxonomy (NCBI): domain Bacteria; kingdom Pseudomonadati; phylum Pseudomonadota; class Gammaproteobacteria; order Pseudomonadales; family Pseudomonadaceae; genus Pseudomonas; species Pseudomonas sp. CJQ_9. The sequence continues at coordinate 40,786 of NZ_JBICMS010000057.1, forward strand.
CGGCGGCCTGCCTACTGCCGATGCACTCACAGCAAATGCATCCCCCTGTGTTCCTTGTAGTCCAAGGTTGGCACCATTGCTTGGCAAAGCTGCTTGCAAACAGTTGAATACATCGTCGAGCAATGCTTGGCGACGGCGATACATCGCCCGTTTCTTTGCCGGAATGTCGGCCTCGGCACGCTGCGCCGGCGCCAATGGCAGGCTGTAGAAATCGGCATGCTCTGAGGCGCTGGCACCATGCTCCTGCCAGATAGCATCGTAGTTGGCCGCCAGTTCCTGGCCCTTGTCACGGCCAAAATAAGCGTGGCGGTGATGCCGGCTGGCATCGTTCACGGCGTACAACCGGGCGACCCCCAAAGTTCTGGCCAGACACTTCAACGCTTCCAGCAGCAAGCTGCGCGGGCGCAACCCCTCGAAGTCCTTGGTCAGGTCGCGGTAGATGGCCAGCGAGGTGTCGCTGTCGATGCCTTTATGGATGCCTTGCACTGCGCCGATGTACAAACCGATGCCGGCCGGCCCCTGGCACAGGGTGAACGCCAGGGACGCCACACGCAACTCACCCTGGAACAGGTTGAGCACCAGCTCGCCTTCGCGCTTGAACCAGATCGGCCTGTCGAGCACCAGGCAGCAGCCCGGCGAATAGCTTCCCAGGTCACACAGGGTAAGGCTGTCGTCCCGGCCCAACAGCAACAGCCCAGGAAAATGCCGGGCCACCAGCTCGAAGTGCGAGGCGACTGCATCAAGGCGTTGCGGCGCTTGCCAGTGCTGGCTGATATAGGGCCATTGCACGACACCGATGCAGTCAACGCCCAACTGCTGCACCCCCGGCTGGCCCAGTGCCGCGGTCAGGCGCTGCAGGAAGGTGTTCAGTTGCGGCCAATGCCTGGCCATCTGCAGGCTCAACTTGTACTTGTTGTGCAATGCCCGCAACGAGTAACCGGGTTGCAGGGTAAACACGCTTTTCACGAGGGTGCCGAGCATCATGGGCCTCTCTCACTTGTACTCGATCAAAGCCGCTTTGCCAGCCGCCAGGCGGTGGCGCAGAAACTTCAGCTGGCCGAGCATTTCGGGGAACTTGCCCAGTACCAGAAACACGGCCTGCAGCCAGTTTTCGCGCGGCGACCTGTTGCCCCGCTGCGCCAGGCGCATGGCCTGCAACGGGTAGATCAACAACAACCCCAAGCCCCAGCCGCCCACCAGCAGGCAGGCCAGCACGATCGACACGGGAATGCCCAGGCCCCACACCCAGGCCCGGCGCGACTCGCGCAACCAGTGCCGCTCGGGCGGCTGACCGTGCAGATAGGCGCCCTCGGCGTAGGCGTGCCCGGCACGCAGGCTGCGCCGCCACCATTGGCTGAACCGGGTCATGTTGGCGTCGTGCAAGGTCATCTCGGCATCCAGGCGCCAGATTTTCCAGCCCTTGGCGCGCAAGCGCACGCACAGCTCCGGTTCTTCCCCAGCGATCAGGTCAGGCCGAAAACCGCTCACAGCGGTGAAAGCGTCTACCCGCATCAACGCGTCACCGCCGCAGGCCTTGGCCTCGCCGATCGGGGTGTCCCATTCCAGGTCGCACAACAGGTTGTACACCGAGCGCTGCGCGAAGCGTTCGCGGCGCCGGCCACACACCACCGCCACCGCGGGGTGCGCGGCCAGAAACGTCTGGGCGGTGGCCAGCCAGCGGGCATCCACTTCGCAGTCGCCATCGACGAACTGCACCCACTGCATGGCTGGCAGCAACCGCTGCAACACGGCAAAGCCTTCGTTACGCGCCCTTGCCGCGGTGAACGGGGTGCTCATGTCCAACGCCAGCACCTCGACGCCCAAGGCGGCGGCCAGCTGTTGCGAACCGTCGCTGGAGCCCGAGTCTACATACACGACCTTGTCAGCCCCATGGGCCAGCGAGCGCAGGCAGCGCGCCAAACGCTGGCCCTCGTTGCGGCCAATGACCACCACGCCGATCTGCATCGCCAAGGGCCTCACTCGACCGCCGCCGAGGCGGCCAAGTGCCGGGCCTTGATGACTGCCGGTACACCGACAGCCAGGGAGTTGTCTGGCACATCCACCAGCACCACGGCATTGGCACCAATAATCACGTTGTTGCCGATGCGAATGCTGCCCAGTATTTTGGCGCCCGTACCAATGTCGACGTTGTTGCCGAACACCGGGGCAATGGGCTCGTCGACATTTTTCAGGCCCACCACCACGCCATTGCGGATGCGGCAGTCGTCGCCAAACCGGGCGTAGCCGCTGACCACGATGCCACCGAAATGGTCGATGACGAAATTGCGGCCGATCACCGCCTCGCAGGGCAGTTCCACCCCGGTGATGATCTGCACGAACTTGAACAGCACCTTGTACACCAGAGAGCACAGCTTGCGCAGCAGCGCCGGGCGCACACCGTAGCGCCAGCGGCCGAAGCGGTACACCAGCAATACCCAGAAGCCCTGGGCGCCCCAGTCGCCACCATGGGCCCGCAGGTCGGCGCGTATATTCTCGAACATGGCGGTAGCTACCTTGTGGGTTGGCTGGCGTAACGGGTCTGCAACAGCAGTGACCAGGTCGCCCGGCAATGACGCCAGCAGGCCTGTATCGCGCCTCGGCCGCGTCGTTTCAACAGCGCTTTGAGTGCCAGCACCAAGTCGCCCACGGTCACCAGCAGCATATGCAACGCCAGCCCGGCCAAGCCATGGTGCTTGCGGAAATACAGCAGCTCGCTCTCGATCTGGTAAGCGGAAATCTGCCGGCTGGCAGCTTCCAATTCGGTGACTGACTTGGAGCTTTCACCCCCGATGTGGACCACCGTGGTATGTGGGTAGAACACCACTTTCCAGCCGGCCTGCTTGACCCGCTTGCAGTGGTCGACTTCCTCGTAATAAAGAAAGTAGCGCGGATCGAACAGGCCTACCTGGTCCAGCACTTCGCGGCGCACAAGGTAGAAGCAACCGGGCAACCAGTCGCATTCGCGGACCGAAGCGTGGTCCCAGTCCATGTCGTCGACCATTTTCAGCCCGGGGAAAAAGCGCCCCAGGCCAGTACGCCCGACGAAGACGTTCAGCGGCGTGGGAAAATAGCGGCAGCTGGGTTGCAGGTCCCCCTCTCGGCCCTCGAGGCGTACCCCCAGCACGCCGCAGTCCGGGTGGGCATCCATGTAGTCGAGGGTTTTTTGCAGGGAATCGGCGGCCACGAACGCATCGGTGTTGAGCAACAATGCATACTTGCCTTGCAGGTGGGCCAGCAACTGGTTGTTGGCACGGCCAAAACCTACGTTGTGCTTGTTGCTGAGCAACACTGCCTCTGGGCAAACCTCAGCCATACGCTGCAGCGAGTCGTCGACGGAGGCATTGTCCACCACCAGGTAACTGGCCAAGTGTTCGCTGCCTGCGCGGCGCAGCGCATCGAACATTGGCTGCAGCAACCCGGCGGTGTTGAAATTGACCACCATCACGTCCACCGGTTTGCTACCCATTATTGCCATCCCCGAAGAAGTACTGGCGCCTCTGCGCCATCAGTTGCGGCTCAACCGTGGGGTCGTAGGCACCGTCGCGCTGTTTGATCAGGTCGATCCACGGGTAGGCTTCGCAACGTGCCTCGACCCGTTTGACCAGCGCCTCGGTGGTGCAGATGAACACGGCCGGGTTGCCGCCGTAGACGGTGCCCGGTGGCACGTCCTTGGTGACCACCGCCCCTGCCGCGACGATGGACTCGGGACCGATGGTCACCCGCGGCATGATGATCGCACCGTGGCCGATGAAGCAGTTGTCCTTGATGTCGATGAAACCGACCGAATCAAGGTGTTTGCCAAACCGGTGTTCGATCAGCAAGACCACCCCGTCGTGGCCGATCAACGTGCAGTCCGACAACCCCACGCTGTTGCCGATACGCACCAGTGACGGGTCGAGGAACTTGCAGCCGGCATTAACGAAGAAGTTGTCGCCCACCGAATGAAAGTTGCCCCAGCGTTTGAGGTAGGCCCCCCACTCCAGCCCCGACGGCCTGCAGAACCGGCGGTAGAACGTGCCTCCGCGCCCGGTTGCATGTGCGTAATGTGCCACTGCCTTGCGTATCCATCCCATCATCCTTCCTGGCCTCGCGATCAATACGGCTGGAATGCCCTGAGGCGATGCGGTCTCGTTCTTCTAGATGCTGACCACTACGCACTCAACCTGTGTGCAACATGGTTCACGCGGCGGCGCCGCTCTGCGCCCTCATCTTCGCGTCAAGGTGGTCGGCCAGCCGCACGGCGAACTGCAACAGCGGCATGGTCGGATTGGAGGCGCCGCCCTTGGCAAAAATACTGCTGCCGGCGACATACAGGTTTTGCGTGCCGAATACCCTGCAGTTGCCGTCCACGACGCCCGTTTGCGCAGACGCGGCCATGCGCGTGGTGCCCATGTGGTGGGCATGGGGCGCCATTTTCAGCGGTATCGAGGTGTCATAGACAAACTCGTTGAGTTTGACGAAGCCCAGGCCCGTGTCGGCGAACTGCTTGGCCAGCTCCGTACCGATGCACTTGATGGTGTGCCGGTCATCAGCACTGAGCACCCAGTTCACGCTGACCTTCGGCACCCCCAGCGCGTCGTGCTCGTCGAGCAGTGAAATGCGGCTGTGCAAGTTGGGAAACTGCTCGATCATGGTACTGATCACGCCGTCACCGGGGCAGCTGAACTTGGCCACGAACTCGATCTTGCTGGAAATTCCCATGTCGCAGGCCAGGTTCTCGAGAAAATGCTTGACCTCGGCAGTGCGGCCATAGGTTTGCACATCGGCCAACAAGGCTGTGGTGACGTTGCCTTTGCCGGCCTGGTATTCAGCGAGGAAGGCATCGGTGGTGTAGTACTGGCGCGGCTCCGGGTCTTGCCCGGACTTGAGGATGAAGGTGCCCATCTCGATGTTCAGGTGCTCCATGAAGCACGCGCCAACCAGGCCTTCCTTGTTGACCACCCCCGCAGCCACCAGGGACTGGCTGTTGAGCAGCTGTCGGGCATTCTCGATGGCCCCCGTGGCCAGAATGAAGTTGCGGGCCACCAACCGCTGGCGATTGCGCTGGTAGTCCGACAGCACCACCGCCGCCAGGTGGCCGGATGCCTGATCGAACTCCAGGTCCACGCAGTTGCAATTGATGAACAGGTCCAGGCCCGGGGTCTGCTCCAGCGCCGTAGCGTATTTCTGGGCGAAGCGGGTCGGGGTGCTGAGCAGAAAACGGTCAGCTTCGAAGTCGCCACCCTCAAGCCCGGTGTTCAGTGCCCGAAAATCTGCCCCGGCGGGCAGGTCGACGATGTCCATGGCCACCGGCAGGTAAGGCTCGATCTCCGCATAGGCAATGGGCCAACCCGGCAACTCACCCGGTGGGGCCACGGCGAAGTCGGAAGCCGTGAAGGGCCGACACCGGCCGGCCCAATGGTTGGACGTGCCGCCCAGGTAACGCAGGCGGGTTTCCTCGGCATACAGCTCGAGGCCGGTCGAGGGGCAGGCGTACAGGGCTTGCGAATGCGGTGCGTACTCACGCCCCCCACCTTCGGCCAGCAACACGTTCCAGCCGGCTGCCGCCAGGCGCAGGCCAAGGGTGATCCCCGCAGGGCCGGCCCCGATGATGCAGAAATCGTAGTTGTCGCGCAGCGTTTTCTGCTGCTCATAGTCCTGGATCATGCTGGCTGGTTCCGGAAATAGCGGGACGGCAGTACCCAGCCGTTGATCACCACGAACCCTGGTTTTTCAACCGGTTTGCCAGCAAACACCGCCGTGGCGCCGAACGCCGCGCTGCCCACGCCCAGCAGCACGCAACTCTGGAGAAAGCCTCTACGACCCAACTGCGCAGTACAAAAAGTGAGCTTCCCCATGATCCTGTGACCTTTCCCCATGAAAGTTACACCCAGCACGCAGCCCTACAGCCAGTTGAAGAAGGCCGTCAGCAACGCCCCGCACAGCGCTCCCACTAGCAGCATCGGTAGCACCACCAGCTCACGTTTGAGGCTGAAGATGCCCAGCTTGCGATTGACATGAACAACCAGTACCAGCGTCGGCACCGTGTGCAGGGCCACCCCCCAGATCGCCCATTGCACCCCCCCCAGCGCCAGCAACAGCGGCAGTAGCCCCCACAGCGAAACCAGGCGGATGATGTTGTCCATGGCCTGGTACTTGGTGAGGCCCAACGCAATCCATACCTGATGAGCCAAGGTATAGCGCAATACGATGAAGGACAGCGAAAGAATTGCCAGCATTTGGCCAGCTTCCTGGTAGCGATCATCGTACATCCAGCCAATCAGCAGCGGGCTGGCAGTCAGGAAGCCCCCGCAAATGAACAGCACCAGCAGGTCGACCAGCAAACGGAAGCGGTAATACAGGGTCTTCAGCCGCGCTTTGTCGTCGGCCCTGGCCGCCTCGCTGAACGCTGGCAGCGCCACGGCGCCGACGATCTTCATCAGCGCCGTCTGAACCGCGCCAAGGATGAGCACGGCAATGGAGTACACCCCCAATTGCGCCGCCGACATGCTGGCGCCAAACCAGATACGGTCACCGTACATGGCCAGTACGCCGACCATCGACGACAACAGGATCCAGCGGCCGAAGACGATCAGTTCGGTGAGTGCCGTACGGTCCCAGCGCAAGTGGTTGCGTGGCCCTTCCAATGCGGTGTGGCCCAGCACAGTCCAGGCCACCGCCGAGACCAAGCCCGCGATGACCAGGGCCCAGATCGAGTGGGTCAGCACGCCCAGTATCAGCATCACCACCAGCCCGGCCAGTTGCGAGGCCAGGTCGACCAGCACCACGCGCTTCTGCTGGAAGGTCCGCACCGCGACATCGATCTTGGTGGATTGGAAGCCCCATATCAGTGCCGACAGGCCGGTAACCGCCAACACCATCGGCAGCACAGGGGCGGCATAGGTGGAGTCTGCCGGCCACACCTCCTGGTACTGCGCCACCCAGGCCGCCAGGGCCAGCAGCAGCGTCAGGGCGAACAGCACGAAGCCGCGGATGATCTGCACGGTCCACGCCGTATTGAGAAAGTCCGGGTCGTCGCCACGGTGGCTCTGGATGATGTTCTGGCGCAGGCCAACATCGGAGAGCAGATGCAGGAGGACCGAAACGGTGGTGGCGATGACCATCACGCCGAACATTTCCGGCAGCAACAGCCGCGCCATGATCAGGTTGCCGCCGAGGCGCATGACCTGTGAAGCCACCTGCGAGACCAGGTTCCACGACCCGGCCCGCATGGCCCGCTTGCGCAGGCTCGCGGAGGCTGACACATCAATCGACGGCATGAATTCATTCTCTGACTGATTGGCTAAAAGTCACTATAGTTTCAATTAGCCACGATGCTAGTGCCCTGGCCCGGAACTCAGCGCTTCGCTGCCTGGCGGCGTCTTGGGAACCCGGCCGGCGTTGCCACTCGCCCGAAGAGAACGTAGTTCCGCGACAGGGCAGCCGCCGTTTGCCCACCGAAGGAAAGGTGCACATAGCCGATGCCTGAACATTTTCGTGCGTTGATCGTCATTCTGTTTCTGGCGAGCGTGGTCTTCGTGTTGGCGCGGCGGCCGGCCACCGACCTGATTCCGCTCGGTGATTACAAGCGCAGGCGCAATTTGTGGTTCCTGCTTACCGTGCTGGCGTTCGTCTCGCACAGCTTCTGGCTGTACCTGGCCGCAGGTGCGGCCATCCTGTTGCTGGCACGGCGCCGCGAGCACAACCCCATGGCGCTGTTCTACATGCTGTTGTTCCTGATCCCGCCGGCCTCGGTGCAAGTGCCAGGGTTCGGCGTGGTCAATTACCTGGTCGACCTGAACCACATTCGGCTGCTGACCCTGTGCGTGCTGCTGCCGGCTGCGCTGGAGCTGCGCCGGCAACCCGACACTGTGCGCTTTGGGCGCACCTGGGCCGACCGGCTGCTGGCCGCCGGGCTGGTGCTGATGAGCGTGCTGTACCTGCGCGAGACCACCCTGACCGATACCTTGCGCCAGGCCCTGTACCTGTATGTCGACGTATTCCTGCCGTACTACGTGGCCAGCCGTGGCCTGCGCCAGCTCAGCGACTTCAAGGACGCGATGTTGGCGTTCGTGCTCACCTCGTTCGTCATGGCCCTGATCGCGGTTGCCGAATACGTGCGCCACTGGTTGCTGTACAGCGCCTTGGTCGACGCCATGGGCGTGCCTTGGAGCATGTCCGGCTACCTGAGCCGTGGCGGCGCCCTGCGCGCCAGTGTCACCACCGGCCAGGCGATTGCCCTGGGCTATGTGATGAGCGTGGCGATCGGCCTGTTCCTGTTCGTGCAGGGTTACGTGCAGCGGCCCTTGCACAGGGCCATGGGCGCCCTGCTGCTGGCGGCCGGCCTGTTCGCGCCGTTGTCCCGTGGGCCGTGGATAGGCGCAGTGGTCATCGTGGTGGTGTTCATCGCGCTGGGCAAAGGTGCGGTCAGGCGCCTGGCGCTGCTAGGGGCGGCCGGCATGCTCGCGTTGCCGTTGCTGACGGTGGTGCCGGGCGGTGACAAGGTGCTGGACCTGCTGCCCTACATCGGCAATATCGAAAAGGAAAACATCACCTACCGCGAGCGGCTGATGGACAACTCGTGGATCGTCATCCAGCGCAATCCGCTGTTCGGCTCGTTCGACTTCCGCAACACCCCGGAAATGCAGGCGATGATCCAGGGTGAAGGCATCATCGACATCGTCAACACCTACATCAACCTGGCGCTGCGCGTGGGGCTGGTCGGGCTTGGCCTGTTCGTGGCGTTCTTTGCCGTGGTGCTGCACGGTATCCGCAAGGCGATGCGCAGTTTCCCGGACAAGGACGACGAACGACGACAGCTTGGCCGCGTGTTACTGGCAACGCTGATCGGCATCCTGGTGATCATCTTCACCGTCAGCAGTATCACCTTCATCCCCGTGGTGTACTGGTCGATCGCCGGTCTGGGCGTGGCCTACACCCAGATGGTGCGGCGGCTGCATGCCAGCCCCGCGGTGGCACTGGCCGAACCCGACCTCCAACCCAGGTAATGTTCATGAATGCGCTCGCCCTGCGTGGTTTCATCCGCCTTTCGGCCTTCGCCAGCCTGATCTTGCTGCCATTGCCGGGCTGGGCGTCTGCCTGGCAGGTCAGTGTCGACGAGCACACTGGCCTGCCCACCGTGAGCCGTGGTGGCGGCCCGGTGATGAAAGCCAAGTTCGATTTCTGGGCCGCCAACTGGAGCTGGACCGGCTTCTACACCGACCTCAAGGTCAATGGGCCGTACCACTACACCCTGCTGGGCAAGAACAAGGAACTGGACTTCGACCTGGCCGCGGATATCCGCAAGGAGCAGGCGCAAACCCTGAGCTGGACCTTCGACCTCGATGCACACAGCCGCAAGGCCGGGGTGATGGGGGGCGGCATGGTGTTCCAGTTCGATCCTGCGCAAATCACCGGCGCCATGGGCGCCCCGCAATTGCTGCCAGGCAACCGCGGCTGGTGGTGGGGCAACGCCGAGCAGGGCCGGCGCATCGAAATGCGCTTCGAGCCGCCCTTGGCCAAGGTGTATTTCGAGCGTGGCAACCCGTCTGAGCTGCGCGCGTTTCTGTACCAGGACCCGATCACTGCCGGCAAGCAACAGCTCAAGGCCGTGCTCAACCTGACCGGGGACATCGAGCTCGCACCCACTGCCACCGAACGCTTCGGCCTGGCCGACCCGGCCAGCTGGCCAGACGACCAGTTGGACTGGCGCAGCGCGCCGGTAGACTTGTCGTTCCTCAACGCAGCAGAAAAACCCGCTGGTAAGCGTGGCTTCGTCAAGGCGGTCGGCGAGCAACTGGTGTTTGCCGACAACACCACCGTGCGGTTCTGGGGCACCAACCTGTCGGCCTATGCGTTGTTCAAAAGCCCCGACGAGGAGATCCGCCAGCAGGCCAAACGCTTGTCGGCCCTGGGTTTCAACCTGGTCCGCGTGCATCATCACGATTCACCCTGGGTCAGCCCCAATGTGTTCGGCGACGGTACCCTGGTGCGCGACACTCAGCAGCTCAGCGCCGAATCGCTGCGCAAGCTGGACCTGTGGATCAAAGCACTCAAGGACGAGGGTATCTACATCTGGCTGGACATGCATGTGCAGCGGGCGCTCACTGCCAACGACAATATCGAAGACTTCGACGAACTGGCCAAAGGCGAAGCGCGCATCGACCTGAAGGGCTACGCCTACGTCAACCGCAGTATCCAGCAGGCAATGAAGCGCTTCGCCGAGCAGTACCTGACCCACGTCAACCCATACACGGGGCTGGCCTACAAAGATGACCCGGCCATTGCCGCCGTGCTGATCACCAACGAGAACGACCTGACTCAGCACTACGGCAATGCCCTGATGCCGAACAAGGATGTGCCGCGCCACAGCGAACGCTACATGGCGGCCGCCAAGGCCTTCGCCAAACAGTACGACCTGCCCGCCGACCTGACTTGGCGTGCCTGGGAGCATGGGCCATCGAAGCTGTTCCTCAACGAGCTGGAACAGCGCTTCAATGCCGACATGATCACCCACCTGCGCAGCGTGGGCGTAAAAGTGCCGATCGCCACCACCAGCACCTGGGGCGGCAACGGCCTGAGTGCGCTGCCGGCACTGAGCGTTGGCGATGTGATCGACGCCCATAGCTATGGTGACATGGGGCAACTGGAGAAAAACCCGCTGACCAGCGACGGCATGATCGACTGGATCGGCGCCGCCCAGGTGGTCGGCAAGCCATTGACCGTCACCGAGTGGAACGCCGAGCCGTTCCCGCTGCCAGACCGTCACTCGCTGCCACTGTACGTGGCCGCTACCGCCAGCCACCAAGGCTGGGACGCCCTGATGCAATATGCCTACAGCCAACAGGCGTTCAACCCGGGTTGGCGCACGGCAGACAACTGGCACGCCTACAACGACCCTGGCATGCTCGCCACCCTGCCCGCTGCCGCCCTGCTCTATCGCCGAGGCGACGTGAAGCCGGCCACCACCGACTATGTATTCGCCCCGACGGCCGCCACCCTGTACAACCAGGAAATCACCCCGCGCAATTCGCCACTGCTGCGTACTGCCATGGAAAAGGGCCGCTTGCAGATCGCCCTGCCGCAAACGCCGCAACTGCCCTGGCTGAAACCTGCTGCCATTCCAAGCGGCGCGCACGTGCTGCAAGACCCCGGTGAATCGCTGCTGCCGGCGGATGCCAGCGAATCGACCACCGACACGGGCGAGCTCAGGCGTAACTGGCAACAAGGCCTTTACACCATCGACACGCCGCTCACCCAGGCCGCCACCGGCTGGCTAGGGGGGCGTTCGATCAGCCTGGGCGCTGTGCAGGTGCAGGCGACTACGCCCTATGCCAGTGTCGTGGTGCAGAGCCTGGACGACAAGCCGCTGGGGCAGTCGCGGGACCTGCTGGTGTCGCTGGGCACCCGGGCCATGCCCAAGCCCGATGACAAGACACCGTTCAATGTCGAGCCGCTGGAAGGCCGCCTGACCATCCAGGCCCCTGCCGGCCTGAAGCTGTACGCCCGCGATGCACAGGCGCAGTTGAAGGCTCTGCCTGTGGCCTACGACAACGGGCACTACACCCTGACCTTCGACGGCAGCTACATGTCCAACTGGCTGTTCTTGAAATAGGGCACATGGCCATCTACGCTCGATTCACTGCGTCGCTAAAACAGCAGGTCACAGGGGGTGCGCATGAAATGCCTGGTTGTCGGTGGCGCCGGCTACATTGGCTCACACATGGTCAAGCACCTGCAGGGCGCTGGCCATGAGGTGGTGGTGGCGGACCTGATATCACCTGGCCCCGGGGTTCAATGGGCCAAGCTGGACATTGCCGACGAAGCCGCACTGGATGTGTTGTTCGGTGTTGTGCGGTTCGACGCGGTGTTTCACTTTGCCTCGTTCATTCAGGTGGGTGAGTCGGTCAGCGCGCCAGGTAAGTATTACCAGAACAATGTGGCTGCCACCCTTGCGCTGCTGCAGGCCATGGTCAACGCCGGCATCAAGTACCTGGTGTTTTCGTCGAGCGCTGCGGTGTACGGCAACCCGCTGTATGTGCCCATTGACGAAGCGCATGGCAAGCAGCCAATCAACCCCTATGGCTTGAGCAAATGGATGGTCGAGCAGATTCTCGAGGACTTCGACCGTGCCTACGGTTTGAAGTCGGTCTGCCTGCGCTATTTCAACGCTGCCGGCGCCGACCCGGAGGGCCAGTTGGGTGAGCGGCATGAACCGGAAACCCACCTGATCCCCTTGATCCTGCAGGCGGCATCGGGGCGGCGTGAAGCGGTCACGGTATTTGGCCGCGACTACGACACCCCGGACGGCACCTGTATCCGCGATTATGTGCATGTGTCGGACCTGGCCACGGCGCATGCGTTGGCGGTGGACTACCTGCTGGCGGGTGGGGAGCGTACTGCGTTCAATCTGGGCAACGGCCTGGGGTTTTCGGTGCAGCAGGTGATCGATACGGCGCGTGGGGTAACCGGGCGACAGATCGACACGCTGGACGCCCCCCGCCGCGCCGGCGACCCGCCGCGGTTGGTGGCCGATGCCAGCAGAGCGTTGCAAGTGCTGGGCTGGCGGCCGGAGTTCGCCGCGTTGGAGCAGATCGTCCGGCATGCGTGGCAGTGGGAGTTGCAGTACCCCTGGGCCATACGCCAGGGGCGGCAGCCGTGAACAGCACGGGCCGCGTTCGTCGTTAGCCACAGCGACACCGCCCGTCGTAGGAGCGGGTTCACCCGCGAAGAGGCCGGACCTGCCGGCATGATTTCCTGGCCATACACCATTGCAGCCGCCACCGCATTCGCGGGTAAACCCGCTCCTACACTGGTCGGTGATGGCTGCCTAACCCGGATCGGCACGGCCCGTTGTGGGCGCGGGTTCACCCGCGAAGAGGCCGGACCTGCCGGCAAGATTTCCTGGCCATTCACCATCGCAGCCGCCACCGCATTCGTGGGTAAACCCGCTCCTACACTGGTCGGTGATGGCTACCTAACCCGGATCGGCACGGCCCGTTGTGGGCGCGGGTTCACGCGCGAAGAGGCCG
>NZ_JBICMS010000058.1:0-8874 GCF_043106615.1 Pseudomonas sp. CJQ_9
CTGCATCCACAGCAGGCGGTTAACGACCCCGGCATGCTCGTTCATCACGCCTTTCGGCAGCCCGGTCGAACCGGAGGTATAGATCACGTAGGCCAGGTGCCGGGCATTGAGCCCTGCTACAACCGGGTCAACCACAGGCTGATCCGTCCAGCTCGGCTGGTCCAGATCAATGAGCAGACCCGCTTCCGGCACATGCCGGGTAGCCGCATGCACCAGCACCGCCACCGGCGCGCTGTCGGTCAGCATGTGCCGCACGCGCTCGGCCGGGTAGTCCGGGTCCACCGGCACATAAGCGCCACCGGCCTTGAGAATGGCCAGCAACCCCACCACCATCGACAGGCCGCGTTCGACGCAGATGGCCACGCGATCGTCCGGTTTTACCCCTAAGCCGATCAAGTGGTGCGCCAGGCGGTTGGCCTGCTGGTTGAGCTGGCCGTAGCTCAGCTCGCCCTCCTCGGCCCTGACCGCCACAGCTTCGGGGGTGCGCCGAACCTGCGCTTCGATCAGGCCGTGCAAGGTCTGCCCGAGGTCGTAGCCGACGGCCGTGTCGTTGAACCCGGCCAGCACCCGCTGGCGTTCCTCGACCTGCAGCACCGGCAAGCGCTGCAAAGCCAGCCCCGGTTCATGCTCCAGGGCCTGCACCATGGCCTGCAACACTTGCTCCATTTGCCCGCAGATGCGCGCAGCGCCAACGCCGGCAGTGGTCATGGCCACCAGGCGGAAACCACCCCCGGTGTCGTCCACGTTCAAGCTCAATGGGTAGTTGCTGCGCTCCTGGCTTTCCAGGCTTTCCATCCCTGCTGTCGCCTGCTTCTGGCTGGCGGTGGCCTGGCTGCTGTGCCGGTAGTTGAGCATTGCGCTGAACAATGGCTGCGGCGCCGCCACGCCGCTGCAGCGTTGCGCCAATGCCAGCGGGGCGTGCTCGTGGGCCAGCAGCGCGCTGAGGGACTGGTGGGTAGCATGAGCCGCCTCGCGCAGGCTGACGCCGGCCAGGTCGATGCGCAATGGCAAGGTGTTGATGAACATGCCCAGCGCACGCTCGGCGCCTTCGCCGCCTTGCAGGCGGCCTAGCAGCACCGTGCCGAATACCACGCGCGGTTGGCCGCTGGCGGCGCCCAGCAGGCGCGCCCAGGCCAGGTGGAACAGGCTGGCGACGCTGATGCCCAGCTGCCGCGCCTGCACCCGTAGCCGTTGGCCCAGGCTGTCATGCAGCCACAGCTGCGCTTCTTCGATGTCGCGGCCATCGCCTTGGACATCGCTCAGGCCGAACGGCAGGGTCGGCTCGTCGATCGCCGCCAGTTGCTCACGGAAGAACGCTTCGTGCGCGTCCTGGCTGAGGCCAAGGCGTGCCTGGGCCACATAGTTGCGGTAAGGCACGGGGGCGTGGGCAGGTTCGTCGTTGCCCTGCAAGAAGCCGATCAGCTCCTCGGCCACCACTTCCATGGCGGTATGGTCGAGCACGATATGGTGGAACTGCAGGGTCGCCTCGATCGGGCCGTCGGCATCGGTGTACAGCAGGCGCAGCAGCGGGGCCTGGCGCAGGTCCAGAGCCGCAGAGACCGGTCGGCCCGCTGCAGCACCGCTGCCAAGGGTTTGCGGCACAAGCGACGCCACGTCGCGCAGCACCACTTGCACCGGCTGGGGCAAGCCGTCCCAGAGGATGGCGGTACGCAGCACGTCGTGACGCGCGATGACGTTGTCCAGTGCGCGGGCAAAGCGTGCCAGGTGCTCCCGGCTGGCGAAGGCAAAGCGTGATTGCAGCACATACGGGTCGTGGCCCGCAGCACTCAGGTGGTGGTAGAGGATACCTTCCTGCAACGGCGCCAGTGGGTAGATGTCCTGCACGTTGGCCGCACCGCCCGGCACCTGGGCGACGATACGCTCGATCGCGCCCTGCTCCAGGGCCAGCAGCGGCAGCATAGCCGGGGTGATGTGGGTGCAGCCTGCAGGGATCAGGTTCTCCGGCACCTGCACCTCGCGTGCCTGGCCCAGGGTGGCCGCCAGCGCAGCGATGCTCGGTTGGCCAAACAAGGTCCGCACATCGACCAGCAGGCCCTGGCGGCGCAAACGTGCCGTCAGGTTGACCGCCAACAGGGAATGGCCGCCCAACTCGAAGAAGTTATCGTGCCGCCCCACCCGCTCGACCTGCAGCATCTCGGCCCACACGGCAGCCAGTGCGCTTTCGACTGCGCCTTGCGGAGCCACGTACTCCTGCCTGGCCAGCAGCGCCGGGTCGGGGTCTGGCAAGGCCTTGCGGTCGAGCTTGCCATGCCGGGTCAGCGGCAAATGGTCCAGGCGGGTGAACGCCAACGGCACCAGGTGTGGCGGCAAGCTCGCCTGCATCGCCTCACGCAACGCGTCCGGGGCAACCGGCGCGCTGGCGGTGAACCAGGCCAGCAGGCGCTCACCGCGCACCAGTACCACGGCATCGATCACGCCCGGCTGGGCAGCCAGCACGCTTTCGATTTCGCCCAACTCGACCCGCACACCACGGATCTTCACCTGGTCATCGTTGCGGCCCAGGTAGTCCAGGGTGCCATCGGCATTCCAGCGCACCAGGTCACCGCTGCGGTACATGCGCGCATGGGCCTCGCTGCTGAACGGGTCGGCCAGGAAGCGCTCGGCGCTCAGCGCCTCACGCCTGAAGTAACCGCGTGCCACCCCGGCCCCGCCGATGTACAGCTCACCGGCCGCGCCCACCGGCACCGGCTGGCGCTGTTCATCGAGCACATAGACACGGGTGTTGGCGATGGGCTTGCCGATGTGCGGTACGCTGCCAGGCAGCACCCGGCCAGCGCTGGCCACCACCGTTGTTTCGGTCGGGCCATAGTTGTTCACCACGCTGAAGCCTGGGTCGTGTTCGAACGCCCGCAAGCGGTCGCCACCGACCAGCAAGGTCCGCAAGGTCGGGTGCTGGCGCTCCCGGCGCAAGGCCTGTTCGGCGACCGGCGTTGGCAGGAAGCTGACGGCCAGCGGTTGTTCCAGCCACCAGTCGAGCAGTTCGTCCACGTGTTCACTGGCCACTTGCAGCGGCGGCAGGTGCAACACCGCCCCTGCGCACAGCGTCGGCCAGACTTCCCAGGCCAGCGCATCGAAGCCGAACCCGGCCACGCTGCTGGTATGGCTGCCTGCAGTCACGGCAAAGGCCTCGCGGTGCCAGTGCACCAGGTTGGCCAGCGTCGCATGCTCGACCATCACCCCCTTGGGCTGGCCGGTGGAGCCGGAGGTATAGATCACATAGGCCAGTTGCTGGTGATCCAGGCCAGCCACGTGCGGGTTGCCCTGCGCTGCGCCTTGCCAGGCGTCGCTGTCCAGCACGATGCACGGGGCGTCGCCCACCAGGGCCCGGGTCGCAGACTCGACCACCACCCGCGCAGGCGCGCTGTCGGCCAACAGGTAGGCGATCCGCTCGGCCGGGTAGGTCGGGTCGATCGGCACATAGGCAGCGCCGGCCTTCAGCACGGCCAGCAAGCCGATCTGGCGCTCCAGGCTGCGCGGCAGGCACAGGGCAACCCGGTCACCCACCTGCACGCCCTGGGCAATCAGGTAATGGGCCAGGCGGTTGGCGCTACGGTTCAGCTCGCCATAGCTCAGCACCCGGCCAGCCTGCACCAGCGCCGCGGCCTGTGGCGTGCGTGCGGCCTGGGCTTCGACCAGGGCATGCACGGTGTGCCCGGTCGGGTAGTCGCGCCGGGTTGCATTGAAGGTGTCCAGCAACTGCTGGCGTGTCGCCTGGTCGATAATCGGCAGCGTGCTCACCGCAGCGGTTGCGCCCTGCGCCAGTGCCTGAGCCAATTGCGCGAGTGCCTGGCTCATCCAGCGTGCCACCTGCTCGGCGCCTACGCCCTGCTGGGCCAATACGCTCAAGGCAAAACCTTCGCCCAGGTCGTCGACGCTGAGGGTCAGCGGGTAGTTGCTGCGCTCCTCCCCTCCCAGCAGGCGCACGCCTTGGCTGCCGGCAGCACGGCCAGCGGCACTGCTATGGCGGTAGTTGAACAAAGCGCTGAATAGCGGCGAAGACGCCGCCACCGCGCTGCAACGCTGGGCCAGGGCCAGCGTGGCATGCTCGTGTTGCAGCAGCGCAGACAGCCGCTGGTGGGTCAGGCGCACCGCCTGCGCTACCGGCGTCGACAGGTCGATGCGCAGCGGCAAGGTATTGATGAACACACCCAGTGCCCGGTCAGCCCCTGCACCGCCTTGCAGGCGGCCCATCAGCACCGTGCCGAAGACCACGTCGCTGCGGTTGGCCAGCACCCCCAGTACCCGCGCCCAGGCCAGGTGGGCCAGGCTGGCGACACTGACGCCCAGGCGCCGGGCCTGTTCGCGCAGGTTGCGGGCCAAGGTGGCATCCAGCTGCAGTTGGGCCTCTTCGATGGCATGCCCTTCGCCCTGCACATCGGCCAGTCCGAACGGCAGGGTGGGCTCATCCAAGTCACCCAGCATCTCGCGGAAGAATGCCTCATGGCCGGCATCGTCTGCCGCCAACCGCGCCTGGGCCACGTACGTACGGTACGGCACCGGCGCGGGCAGTTGTGCGCCCTGCCCGTCCATCAATGCCTGCATTTCGCCCGCGATGACCTCCATGGCGGTATGGTCCAGGGCCAGGTGGTGGAACTGCAGTATCGCCACCACCCGCTGGTTGCGCGGGTCGGCGGCATACACCAGGCGCAGCAAAGGTGCGCAGGCCAGGTCCAGGCGCTGGTGGCGGGCATCGTAGCGTGCCTGCAAGGCATCGAGCACCGCTTCGCTGCCCAGCCCCTCGACAGCGGTAACCGCCATGCGGGCCTTGCGCCAAACCACTTGTACCGCCTGCTCAAGGCCTTCGCTGAGCACAGCGGTGCGCAGGATGTCGTGGCGGTCGATCACCTGCTGCAGCGCGCCAGCCCAGCGCTGCAGGTCGGCCAGGCTGTCGAACGCCAGGCGTGACTGCAGCAGGTACGGGTCGCCCTGCTCGGCGCTGAGGTGGTGGTACAGAATGCCTTCCTGCAGCGGTGCCAGCGGGTAGATTTCCTGCACGTTGGCTGCACCACCCGGCACGCTGGCAACGATACGGTCGATGCTGGCCTGATCCAGTTCGATCAAGCTGAGCATCGCCGGGGTGATCGCCTGGGCGTCGACCGGTACCCGGTTGGCCGGTACGTCCACCTCGCGCCCGCTGCCCACGGCAGCGGCCAGTGCCGCCAGGGTCGGCTGGGCGAACAGGACACGCACATCGGCAAGCAGGCCAGCCTTGCGCATGCGCTCGACCAGGGTTACCGCCAGCAGCGAATGGCCACCCAGTTCGAAGAAGTGGTCATGGCGCCCGACCTGCTCGACCTTCAGCACCTCGGCCCAGATGGCGGCCAGGGCAACTTCCACCGCCCCTTGCGGGGCCTCGAAAGCCCGGCTCACCAGGGCGTCGCTGCCCGGAAGCGGCAGTGCACGGCGGTCAAGCTTGCCGTTGGCAGTCAATGGCAGCTCGGCCAGGCACACGTAGGCAGCCGGCACCATGTAGTCCGGCAGCAGGCTTTGCAGGCGGCTGTGCAAGTCGGCGACCAGCGGCGCTGCCGCATGCGCGGTGAAGTAAGCCACCAGGCGTTTGTCGCCCGGGGCGTCTTCACGCAGGACCACGGCGCTGTCACGCACGCCTTCGCACTGGCCGAGACACGCTTCGATTTCCCCGAGTTCGATACGGAACCCGCGCAGCTTGACCTGCTGGTCGGCACGCCCAAGGTAGCGCAGCGTGCCGTCGGCCTGCCAGCTGACCAGGTCGCCGCTGCGGTACATGCGCGCCTCTGCCTGGCCACTGAAAGGGTCATCGAGGAAGCGTTCGGCGGTCAGCGCGGGCTGGCCGAGGTAGCCCAGCGCCACGCCATCGCCACCGATATACAACTCGCCTACGGCGCCCAGCGGGACCGGTTGCCGACGGGCATCGAGCACGTAGCAGCGGCCATTGCCGATGGGCTTGCCGATCGGAATGCTGCCTTGGCCCACAGCCGTTATTTCATGGGTGGTGCTGAAAGTGGTGGCCTCGGTCGGGCCGTAGCCATTGAGCAAGTGCTGCGGCGCACCGTCGCGCAGCACCCGGGCGATCACTGCCGGGTCCAGCACGTCGCCGCCCACCATCAGGTAGCGCAGCTTGGCGAAGGCTGGCAGCAAGGCATCGGCAAACTGGTGGAACAAGCCTGCGGTCAGCCACAGCACGCTCACCTGCTGGGCTACCAATACATCGCGCAAGGCCTCGCGGCACAGCACCTGCGGCTGGTCGATCACCACCACGCAGGCGCCGTTGAGCAGCGGCGCCCATACCTCCAGGGTACTGGCGTCGAATGCAGGGTTGGAGGCGAAGGCCACCCGGTCGTCACGGTTGAACTCGGCAAAGCCGTTGTTGATGGCCAGCCTAACGATCGCCCGGTGAGGAACCAGCACACCTTTCGGCGTGCCCGTCGAGCCCGAGGTGTACATGACGTAGGCCGCGCTCTGCGCGTTCACCGCCAGGGCCGGTGCATGGTGGGGGCAGGCGGACAGGTCGCAGCGATCCAGCTCTACCCGCACGGCCCCGCCGGTTTGCGCCTGGCTGGCGAGCGTCAGCAGTACGCGGGCCTGGCAGTCCTGGATCATGAACGCCTGGCGTTCAACCGGGGCATTGCTGTCCAGCGGCACGAATACCGCGGCGCATTTGCTCACGGCCAATTGCGCGGCGAGCAGGTCGAAGCTGCGCGGCAGCAGCAGTGCCACCCGCTCACCCGGGTTTACGCCCAGGCTGAGCAGGTGGTGAGCCAGGCGGTTGGCATGCTCATCCAGTTGCTGGTAGGACCACTGGCGCTGCCCGTGCACCACGGCGGTCGCCTGTGGCGTGAGGGCGGCGTGGGTACCGACCAGTTGGTGCAGCGCATGCTCGTGCGGGTAGTCTCGGCGGGTGGCGTTGAAGCCTTGCAGCAGCAGTTCGCGTTCGCCGGGCGCCAGTTGGCTGAGCGTATGCAACGGCGTGGCCGGGGCCTGTTGCAAGGCATCGGCCAGTTGCGCCAGGGCGGTCGCCAGCAGGCGGCAAACCTGCCCGCCGTCTACCTGCGACACCGCCTGCACGGTGAGCACCAGGCCTTCGCCCAGGTCATCGATGTTCACCACCAGTGGGTAGTTGCTGCGCTCGTGGGCGGCGATCTGCTCGATGCCCTGCCATGCCTGGCGCAGTTCGACCTTGGCGGGGGCGCTGTGGCGGTAGTTCAGCAGGCTGGTGAACAGCGCCTGGGTCGCCGGCACGCCGCTGCAGCGCTGGGCCAGGGCCAGCGAGGCCTGTTCGTGTGCCAGCAGCCGCGCCAGGCGCTTGTGGGTAAGGCGCACGCCCTCGGCAGTGCCTGCGGCACCGACGCTGACGCGCAGGGGCAAGGTGTTGATGAACATGCCCAGCGCCCGTTCGGCACCTTCGCCGCCCTGCAGGCGGCCCAGCAGCACCGTACCAAACACCACCTCTTCGCGGCCGGACAGCTGCGCCAGTACTTGCGCCCAGGCCTGGTGCATCAGGCTGGCGACGCTCACGCCCAACTGCCGCGCCTGCTCGCGCAAGCGCCCGCACAGCGCGGCATCCACGCTCAGGCGGCTGTCGTGGACGTCACAGGTGTCACCGTGCGCGTCGTGCAGGCCGTAGACCAGGGTGGGCTCGTCGATGTCGCCCAACAGTTCGCGGAACAATGCTTCATCGGCTTGGGGATCGGCGCCCAGGCGCGCCTGGGCCACATAATTGCGGTAAGGCACGCTGGCCTCGGCGAGCGGGCGGCCCTGCAGCACAGCGGTGATTTCCGCCACCAACAGCTCGACGGCGGCGTGGTCAAGGATGATGTGGTGGATCAGCAACGTGGCTTGCAGGCCCGTGTCGGTCTGCTCGGGCAGCAGCCGCACCAGCGGGGCCTGGCCAAGGCCGATACCGGTGCAGCCGGGTGCGCAGTGCATGCTGGCGGCTAGCGACGGCACCGTACGCCAGACCACTTGCACCGGTTCTTCCAGGGTTTGCCAGTGAATGCTGGTGCGCAAGATGTCGTGGCGGGCAATGACCTGGTCGAGCGCGGCGGCAAAAGCGTCCAGTTCGGCTTGGCCAGGGAAGGCGAAGCGCGCTTGCAGCACATACGGGTCGGCGCCGTCGCTGGCCAGGTGGTGGTAGAGAATGCCCTGCTGCAACGGCGCCAGGCCGTAGATGTCCTGAATGTTCTGGATACCGCCGGGCACCTGCGCGACCAGGGTGTTGATGGCCGCCTGCGACAGGTCGGCCAGCGGCAGCATGGCCGGGGTGATCGCCGTGGTCCCCGGGACAATACGGTTGGCCGGCACCGCCCTGCGTGTGTCAGCGCCCAGCGCCGCGGCGAGCGCAGCCAGGGTGGGTTGGCCGAACAACACGCGGATATCGGCGTGCAGGCCTTGGGCACGCAGGCGCGCGGTCAGGCTGACGGCCAACAGCGAGTGCCCGCCCAGTTCGAAGAAGTTGTCATGCCGCCCTACCCGCTCTACGCCCAGCAGCTCGGCCCACAGGGCCGCCAGCAGGTGTTCGGTGTCGCCTTGCGGGGCTTCGAACGGGCGGTCCTGGAGGGGGCCGGGGGCTGGCAGAGCCTTGCGGTCGAGCTTGCCGTTGGGGCTCAGCGGCAGGGCGTCGAGGTGCATGAACTGTGCCGGCACCATGAATTCGGGCAGATGGGTGAGCAATGCGCTGCGCAGGGTGTCCACCGGTTGTGCGTCGCCAGTGTAGTAAGCAACCAGGCGCTGGTCGTGGGCCAGCACCACCGCCTCCTTGACGCCCTCGATGGCCGTGAGGCCGGCCTGGATTTCACCCAGTTCGATACGCAGGCCACGCAGTTTGACCTGGTCGTCGTTGCGGCCGAGGTATTCGATGTTGCCGTCGGGCAGGTG
>NZ_JBICMS010000059.1:0-6560 GCF_043106615.1 Pseudomonas sp. CJQ_9
CTGCGGCTACCCTTGCCAGAAACCATAGAATCTCCCACAACGTACAGCACAGGTCTTGAGAACATTGCTATCGTGTGGGAGCCGGCTTGCCGGCGATGGGCTGCACAGCAGCCTTGACAGCCTCAATCCCATTGACTGTCACATTATCATCACGCCCCTGTCGTAATCTGCCGGCCAACTCTATGCCAGAGGGCCACCCGGCATGCCGCGCCTGCTTGTGCTACTGCTCACCGTGCTACCACTGGCCACCGTGGCCAAACCCGTTCATTTGCGTGTGCAAGGCTCCAATACCATCGGCGCAGCCCTGCTGCCGGCGCTGGTGGAGGGCCAACTGCGTGCGCAGCAAGCCAGCGCGATCCAACGGCAAGCCGGCAAGCGGCCCAACGAAACCGTGATCACGGCCCGGGACACGCAGGGCCAACCGGTGCGCATCGACATCGCTGCCCACGGCTCCAGCACCGGCTTCACCGCCCTGGTTGAGGGCGAGGCCGACCTGGCCGCCGCCTCACGGCCGATCAACGACAACGAAGCACTCCAGTTACGAGCGTTGGGCGACCTGCGTGCTACCGCTTCCGAGCAAGTCATTGGCCTGGATGGCGTGGCGGTCATTGTCCACCCCGACAACCCGCTGCCGCAGCTCAGCACAGGGCAACTGGCGCAGATTTTCTCTGGCCAGATCCAGCGGTGGGAAGAATTGGGCATTTCCGGCGGGGCTATTCACCTGTACGCCCGTGACGACCGCTCCGGCACCTTTGAAACCTTCAAGGCACTGGTACTGGAGCCGCAGCACGCGGCACTGTCAGCCCAGGCCCGGCGCTTCGAATCCAGTGACGAACTGGCTGCACGGGTGAGCACCGACCGCCAGGCCATTGGCTTCAGTAGCCTGGCCGCAATTCACGGGGCCAAGGTGCTGGCGGTGGCTGAAGGGGACGCCCCAGCCATGCTGCCGGAGCGGGCCCTGGTAGCCAGCGAGGACTACCCCCTGTCGCGGCGCTTGTACTTCTATCTGCCGGCCAACCCCAAACCACGCGCCAAGACCCTGGCGGACTTCGCCCAAAGCCCGGCAGGCCAGGCCATCGTCGCCCAGCAGGGGTTCGTTTCGCAGCAGATACAGGCCCTGCCAGTGCCACCACAGGCAGGCATGCCGCCGCGCTACCGCAGCCTGGCCAGGCAGGCACAACGGCTGAGCGTGAACTTTCGCTTTCAGGCAGGCAGCGCCAACCTCGACAACAAGGCCCTGCGTGATGTGCAACGGGTCGCAGATTACCTGCACCAGGCCGGCAAGCTACAGGGCAAGACAGTGCTGGTTGGCTTCGGCGACCCCAAGCTGACCCCAGGCCGCGCTGCGCTGCTGTCGCGCTTGCGGGCGCAGGCGGTGCGCCGCCAGTTGGCACGTAACGGCGTCGAAGTGCTGCAGGTGACCGGCATGGGCGCTGAATTGCCTGTGGCCGACAACGAACGTGAGCAAGGGCGGCTGCACAACCAGCGTGTGGAGGTATGGGTGTACTGAGCCACAGGGTGCTGCTGTTCACGGCCGCCTGGCAAACAAATGTAACAGCTCCGGGTTCGGCAGCGCAGGCAAACAGGTCTAGCCTCAAGCCTATGTGATACCGGGCCCCTCTGACGGCTGCCACGCCGTGATGTCGGATCACTGTTGCCACGCAACGTCGACATTCAAGGAGGGCTCATGACAGCTCTACAGGCGTTTCTCACCACCCCGTTCCTCGGTACCAGCATCTGGTTGTGGCTGATGTTCATGGCCATCGTCATCGGCCTGCTGGTACTCGACCTCGGCGTGCTGCACCGCCACGAACGTGAAATAGGCATGCGCGAGAGCCTACTGTTGTACTCCGGCTACTTCAGCATCGGCGTGCTGTTCGGCGGCTGGGTCTGGTTCCAGCTAGGCGCGCAATCGGCGCTGGAGTTCTACACCGGCTTGCTGGTCGAGCAATCACTGTCGATGGACAACGTGTTCGTCATGGCCATGATTTTCAGCTATTTCGCCATCCCCCGCCGTTACCAGCACCGCGTGCTGTTCTGGGGCATCCTCGGGGTGGTGATCCTGCGCGCGATCATGATCGGCGTGGGCGCAGCGCTGGTGCAGAACTTCGCCTGGGTGCTGTACGTCTTCGGGGCCTTCCTGCTGTTCACCGGGGTGAAGATGGCGCTGTCCAAAGAAGACAGCCATCCAGACCTGGCCAATAACCCAATCCTCAAGTTCGTACGCCGGCACCTGCGGGTGACCGACGAAATTCATGGCTCGCACTTCTTTGTCCACCAGACACCCCCGGGGCAGAACAAGGCCCTGCGCCATGCAACGCCGTTGTTCCTGGCGCTGGTGCTGATCGAACTGGCCGACCTGGTGTTTGCCGTGGACAGCGTACCCGCGATCTTCGCCATCACCCAGGACCCGTTCATTGTCTACACCTCGAACATCTTTGCCATTCTTGGCCTGCGCTCACTGTACTTTGCGTTGTCGGCGTTGATGCACCGGTTCGTATACCTCAAGTACGCATTGGCGCTGGTGTTGATCTTCATCGGCTGCAAGATCTTCTACCATGGCATGGTCGGCAAGGTGCCGGCGTTGCTGTCGTTGGGTGTGACGTTCGGGTTGTTGCTGGGTGGGGTGGTGGTTTCGCTGATCAAGACGCGGGGGCAAGAGGCGACTGTCGTGGATCCGCCGCCGGAACACGCTACGCCCCAAGCCAATGCAGGCCACAAAGGGTAGGCCTGACGAGCATCAGCCTGCCTCACCCCCCGCTGCGCAACATCTCTGCCGGCACATACTTGCCAATCTCATACTTGCCGATCGCCGCCCGGTGCACTTCATCGGGCCCGTCGGCCAGGCGCAGGGTGCGCTGCATGGCGTACATGTACGCCAGCGGGAAATCGCCGCTCACCCCTGCCCCGCCATGCAGCTGGATCGCCCGGTCGATCACCTTCAGCGCCACGTTCGGCGCCACCACCTTGATCTGCGCGATCTCGCTGCGCGCGACCTTGTTGCCGGCCGTGTCCATCATGTACGCCGCTTTGAGCGTGAGTAGCCGGGCCATGTCGATTTCCATGCGCGAATCGGCAATCTTGTCGACATTGCCCCCCAGGCGTGCCAAAGGCTTGCCGAAGGCGGTGCGCGCAACCGAGCGCTTGCACATCAGTTCCAGCGCCCGTTCGGCCATGCCGACCGAACGCATACAGTGGTGGATACGCCCAGGGCCCAGGCGCCCCTGGGCGATCTCGAAGCCGCGGCCCTCGCCGAGGATCACGTTTTCGTAAGGCACCCTTACGTTCTCGAACAGCACCTCGGCGTGGCCATGCGGTGCATCGTCGTAGCCGAATACCGGCAGCGGGCGAACAATCTTCACGCCAGGCGTATCGGTTGGCACCAATATCATCGAGTGCTGCTGGTGACGCGGGCCTTCGGGATTGGACAGGCCCATGAAGATCATCACCTTGCAGCGCGGGTCGCACGCACCCGACGTCCACCATTTGCGGCCATTGATCACCCACTCGTCACCGTCACGCACCGCGGTCGCGGCCATGTTGGTAGCGTCCGAGGAGGCCACGTCCGGTTCGGTCATGGCGAAGGAGGAGCGAATCTCGCCCCGCAGTAGCGGCTCCAGCCACTGGCGTTTCTGCGCCTGGCTGCCGTAGCGCACCAGCACCTCCATGTTGCCGGTATCCGGGGCCGAGCAGTTGAACGGCTCCGGGCCGAGCAGTGAGCGGCCCATGATTTCGGCCAGCGGCGCGTACTCCAGGTTGCTCAGCCCAGCGCCGTACTCCGACTCGGGCAGAAACAGGTTCCACAGCCCCTCGGTGCGGGCCTTGGCCTTGAGCTCTTCCATAATCGCGGTGGGCTGCCAGCGGTCGCCCTCGGCGACCTGGCGGTCGAACACCGCCTCGGCGGGGTAGACATAAGCATCCATGAACGCGGTGACGCGCTCGCGCAGTGCCTGGACCTTGGGCGAATAGGCGAAATCCATCGGGCTTACCTTCACGGTTCGAAGAACATGGCCAGAGCCTAGAGCAGCGCACCCCGATCCACCTAGTCTATTTTCCGCGTGTATGAACATTCATAACCGATATATGATCGGCGGATAACTCCAACAAAGAGCGGCGCCCATGAACCTCAGCAAGGTCGACCTCAACCTGTTCATCGTGTTCGATGCGATCTACACCGAAGCTAACCTCACCCGCGCCGGGCAGATCGTCGGCATCACCCAGCCGGCAGTGTCCAACGCCCTGTCGCGCCTGCGCGAAACCTTCAACGACCCGCTGTTCGTGCGCACTGCGCAAGGCATGGTGCCCACGCCCATGGCGCAGAACATCATCGGCCCGGTGCGCAACGCCCTGGCGCTGCTGCGCACGTCCGTACAGGAAAGCCGCATTTTCAACCCGCAACAGGCCAACAAAACCTTCCGTATCAGCATGACCGACCTGACCGAAGCGGTCATTCTGCCGCCCCTGTTCCAGAGGCTGCGCCGCCTGGCGCCGGCGGTGCTGATCGAGAGTTTCCTGTGCAAGCGCCGTGAAACCACCAAGGAGCTGGCCGCCGGCCGCCTGGATTTCGCCATCGACGCACCGTTGAACACCGACCCCCAGGTCCGCCACGTGAAGCTGATGCAGGACCGCTACGTCTGTGCCCTGCGCCAGGGCCACCCGCTGGCGGACAGCAAACTGACCCTCGACAGCTACCTGGGCATGACCCACATCCACATTTCCAGCCGCCGCAACGGCCTGGGGTATGTCGACCTGGCCTTGGGCAAGATGGGCGTGCAGCGCAAGGTCGCCCTGCGCTCGCAGCACTACCTGATGGCCTCGCAAGTGTTGCAGCAGACCGACATGGCGATGACCGTCCCGGAGCGTTTCGCTCGCCGTCATCAGCTGCGCTACCACCCGCTGCCGGTGGAGGTCCCGGCCCTGGAAACTCACCTGTACTGGCACGAAAGCACCGACCAGGACCCGGCCAACCGCTGGATGCGCGAGCAGATCACCGAACTGTGCCAACGTGTAGTCGCCGATGAAGAAAAAGCGCTTGAACCCGCCTGACACACACTTTGAACGCGGTCGAGGCGCATCACGATATGCTGTGCGAAGGGAAGGATCGAGGAAAATATTCTCCAAAAAATTATTCAAGTAGAACAGACACACCTATAGGCCGCAAATAGTGCAGCGGGAAGCGAAAAGCATCTTTCCGACAAACGATAGGCTGATGCCAACGATCGCCTAACCCACGGCGACAGACATGGACATGCCCCGATGCCTAACGCCCCGCTGTATTTCGATTACGCCGCCACTACCCCGGTCGATGACCGGGTGGTGGAAACCATGCTCGCCTGCCTGGGCCGCCAGGCCAACTTCGGCAACCCGGCCTCCAGTGGCCATGCCTACGGCCAGGCCGCCCGCAGTGTGGTGGAGCAGGCCCGACAGCAAGTGGCCGAGCGCATCGGCGCTTCAGCCGAAGCGCTGGTATGGACCTCTGGCGCCACCGAGTCGAACAACCTGGCGCTCAAAGGTGTTGCCAACGGCTTCGCCCCACCCGGGCACCTGGTCACCAGCCTGCTGGAACACAAAGCCGTACTCGACACCGTAGCCGAACTGGAGCGCCAGGGCTGGGCGGTCACGCGCCTGGCGCCTGATGCCCGTGGCCTGATCCAGCCCGCGGCCGTACAAGCCGCGTTGCGCACCGATACCCGACTGGTATCGCTGATGGCCGTCAACAATGAACTGGGCACGGTCACCGACGTTGCCGCCATTGGCGAGTGCGTTCGCGCCCAGGGCGCCCTGTTGCACGTGGATGCCGCACAGGCAGTGGGCAAACTGGCGATCGACCTGAACGCGATGGCTGTCGACC
Source organism: Pseudomonas sp. CJQ_9 (assembly GCF_043106615.1). Taxonomy (NCBI): domain Bacteria; kingdom Pseudomonadati; phylum Pseudomonadota; class Gammaproteobacteria; order Pseudomonadales; family Pseudomonadaceae; genus Pseudomonas; species Pseudomonas sp. CJQ_9. Next base: position 5,852 of record NZ_JBICMS010000059.1, read on the forward strand.
TGATGTCGTTCTCGGCGCACAAGGTCTATGGCCCCAAAGGCATCGGCGCCCTGTACGTCGGGCCTCGGGCGCGCCCGGTACTGCGCGCACAGATCCACGGCGGTGGCCATGAGCTGGGCCTGCGTTCCGGGACCTTGGCCACCCATCAGATTGCCGGGATGGGCAGTGCTTTCGCCCTGGCCGGGCAGCCCGGCGACAGCGAGTACCTGCGCCTTGCGCAGCTGGCCACGCGGCTGCTGGAAGGTTTGCTGAAGTTGCCCGGGGTCAGCCTCAATGGCTGCGCCACGCAACGCATCCCGCACACCCTGAACCTGTGCATCGACAGCCCGGGCTTCAACAGTGCGGCGCTGGCCAGCGACCTGGCGTTGTCCACCACCTCGGCGTGCAACTCGGCGAGCAACACGGCCTCCCACGTGCTGCTGGCGCTGGGGCTGAATGAGCACCAGGCGCGCAACAGCGTGCGCCTGAGCATCGGCCGTTTCAGCACCGACGCCGAGATCGACAAGGCGCTGGAGGTGTTTGCCAGGGTACTGGCTGCGGCGTCGGCAGCCTTGTGGTAACCCGCCTTTTGCGCGGCCCCTGTGGGAGATTCTATGGTTTCTGGCAAGGGTAGCCGCAGCATCTTCAGCGTCTGTGAGATCGAGCGCCGCCCGCGCGGCGCTTCGCGGGTAAACCCGCTCCTACGTTTGTTTCGGGCCAATTATGCCTG
>NZ_JBICMS010000060.1:0-39579 GCF_043106615.1 Pseudomonas sp. CJQ_9
CTGGCACCGGCTGCGCCGGTGTTCGCGGGCATGCCCGCTCCCACAGGGCCTGCGCTGGCTTGGAGTTGCCACCGTACTTGCAGGAGCAACTGTCTTTCTGCAAATTTGAAAAGCCTGCGCGATTCATTGTGGGAGCGGGCTTGCCCGCGAAGCAGGCGACGCGGTGTCCGGCACCGGCTGCGCCGGTGTTCGCGGGCACGCCCGCTCCCACAGGAACCGCGTACAAACCGCCCCCCGATTCTGTCAGCGGCTTTGCAGAAACGCGCGAATGCGCTCGGCAGCCTCGATGCACTCGGCCAACGGTGCGACCAAGGCCATGCGGACACGCCCCGCACCCGGGTTCACACCATCCACTTCCCGCGAAAGGTAAGACCCCGGCACCACCGTCACATGCTGGGCTTCGAACAAATCACGAGTGAACTCGGCATCGTCGCCAGGCACCTTGGCCCACAGGTAGAAGCTGCCGTCCGGGCGCTGTACGTCCAGTACCGGCTGCAGAATCTCCAGCACGGCATCGTATTTGGCGCGGTACTGGTCGCGGTTTTCACGCACATGCGCTTCATCCTGCCAGGCGGCGATGCTCGCCAGTTGGGTTTGCACCGGCATGGCGCAGCCGTGGTAGGTACGGTACAGCAGGAATGGCTTGATGATGTCGGCGTCGCCGGCAACGAAGCCCGAGCGCAGGCCCGGCAGGTTGGAGCGCTTGGACAGGCTGTGGAAGACCATGCAACGTTTGAAGTCGCTGCGGCCCAGCTCGGCGCAAGCGCTCAACAGGCCGGGCGGCGGGGCGTCTTCGTCGAAGTACAGTTCGCTGTAGCACTCATCGGCGGCGATCACGAAGTCATGCTCGTCGGCCAGGGCAATCAGCTTTTTCAGGGTGTCCATGGGCACCAGCGCCCCGGTCGGGTTGCCCGGCGAGCACAGGAACAGGATCTGGCAGCGCTGCCAGACATCGGCCGGCACGGCGTCGAAGTCCGGATTGAAGCCATTGCCTTCCAGGCACGGCAGGTAGTGCGGGGTGGCACCGGCCAGCAGGGCTGCGCCTTCATAGATCTGGTAGAACGGGTTCGGGCTGACCACCAGGCCGTCATCGGCGCGGTTGACCACGGCCTGGGTGAAGGCGAACAGCGCCTCGCGGGTGCCATTGACCGGCAGGATATGGCGGTCGGCGTCGAGCCAGCCGGCGGGCACGCCAAACCGCTGCTCGCACCACTGGCCAATAGCCTGGCGCAGCGCCGGCAGGCCGAGGGTGCTGGGATAGACAGCCAGCTTGTCGAGGTTATCGGCCATGGCCTGGGCGACGAACGCCGGCGATTCGTGCTTCGGCTCACCGATCGACAGGGCGATGGCGCGTTTGTTCGCCGCAGGCTTCACGGTGCCCAGCAGGGCGCGGAGCTTTTCGAACGGGTAGGGCTGAAGCTGGGTCAAGGCATGGTTCATCGGCGCAAGGTCTCGTCAATCGTCTAATCGTTAAATGGTCACGCGGCTGGGGCTGGTGTCGCTGCCTTGGCCGGCCTGCAACTGTTGCACGATAGCCTCCTGCAGGCGGCTGCACAGTTGCGGGTCGGACAGCGGCTGGTTGTCGGCATCGGTGATGAAGAACACGTCCTCGACCCGTTCGCCGAGGGTAGCAATCTTGGCGTTCTGCAGTGACAGGTCGAATTCCAGGAAAATCCGCCCCAACCGGGCCAGCAGGCCAGGGCGGTCGGGGGCCGTGATCTCGAGGATGGTCACTGGCCGTTGGGCATCGTTGAGGATGGTCACCTGTGGCGGGAAGTCGAAGTGCTTGAGCTGGCGGGGCACCCGGCGCTGAATGATGGTCGGGTAGTTCTCGGGGTTGCGCAAGGCTTCGCTCAGGCCGTCGCGAATCTGCCGCACCCGTTGCGGGTTGTCGCCAATCGAGCCACCGTCGTTGTCCAGCACGATGTAGGTGTCGAGCGTGAACTGGCTGCTGGAGGTGATGATTCGCGCGTCGTGAATGTTCAGGTTCAGCTGCGACATGGCCGCTACCGTCACCGCAAAGAAGTCGTGCTGGTCCGGGGCGTAGATGAAGATCTGCGTGCCACCCTCGAACTCGCGCTGGGTGGTTTCCTTGATCAGCACCAGGGGGCCGCCATCGGCGGGCTGCTGCAGGATCGCATCACTGTGCCAGGCCACGTCGGCCGCAGTGTGCTTGAGGAAGTAGTCATCGCCCAGCTGCGACCACAATTGTTCGACGTCGTCCGGGTCGGTGCCCTCGCGCACCAGGATGTCCAGGGCCGCAGACTGGGTTTGGCGAATCTGCTCTTCGCGGTCCAGCGGGTTTTCCAGGCCGCGGCGCAAGGCCCGCTTGGTCTCGGTGTAAAGCTGGCGCAACAGGCTGGCGCGCCACGAGTTCCACAAGCTGGGGTTGGTGGCATTGATATCGGCCACGGTCAGCACGTACAGGTAGTCCAGGCGCGTTTCGTCGCCGACGTGCAGGGCGAAGTCGTTGATCACCTGCGGGTCGGACAGGTCCTTGCGCTGGGCGGTGGTAGACATCACCAGGTGGTTGAGCACCAGCCAGACGATCAGCCGGCTGTCCCACGCGGGCAGTTGGTGGCGTTCGCAGAACCTCTGCGCGTCTACCGCACCGAGCTCCGAGTGGTCACCGTGGCGGCCCTTGCCGATGTCGTGGTACAGGCCAGCCAGGTAGATCAGCTCGGGTTTGGGCAGGCGCCCCATGAGCTTGCTGGCCAGCGGAAACTTCTCGGACACCGGTGTGTACTGCAGCTTGCGCAGGTGCTTGATGAGGTTGAGGGTGTGCGCATCCACGGTATAGATGTGGAACAGGTCGTGCTGCATCTGCCCGACGATCAGGCCGAACTCGGGCAGGTAACGCCCCAGGATGCCGTAGCGGTTCATTCGGCGCAGGTTGCGGTGTATGCCGATCTCGCACTTGAACAGCTCGATGAACAGGCTGGTATTGCGGATGTCGGTGCGGAACGTGTCGTCGATCAGGTGCCGGTGTTCGCGCAGCAGGCGCACGGTATCGGCGCGTACACCCTTGATTTCCGGGTGCTGGGCCATCAGCACGAACATCTCCAGCATGGCGAACGGTGTGCGCTTGAACACGTTCGGCCGGGTAGCCTCGATATAGCCGTCATGCAGGCGGAAGCGCGCATTCAGCGGCTGGGTGCTGCCACTGTCCTCGTCGGCGAGGATGACCTCCTCGAAGTGCTGGATGATCAGGTCGCACAGCTGGCTGATGCTCATCACCACCCGGTAGTACTGGGTCATGAACTGCTCGATCGCCCGCTTGGGGTTCTCGTCGTGGTAGCCCAGCAGTTCGGCCAGGCTGCGCTGGTGGTCGAACAGCAGGCGGTCTTCGGCGCGGCCGGCCAGCATGTGCAGGGCGTAACGCACCTTCCATAGAAAGTCCTGCGACGAGGCCAGCAGTTCGTTCTCGCTTTCCAGCAGGAAGCCTTCGCCAGCCAGCGCGAGCAGGTTCAAGGTGCCGTATTGGCGGCGCGCCACCCACAGTACGGTCTGGATATCGCGCAGGCCGCCAGGGGACCCTTTGACGTTGGGTTCCAGGTTGTACTCGGTGTCGTTGTACTTGTGGTGGCGGGCCTTGAGCTCGGCGCGCTTGGCCAGGAAGAACTCCTTGCTCGGCCACATGTGTGCGGTGCTGGTCACGTCCAGCATGCGTTGGCGCAACGGCTCCGGGCCGGCAATGGTGCGGCTTTCCATCAGGTTGGTGATCACCGTGAGGTCGGCGCGGGCCTGCTCGGCACACTCGTCCACGGTACGCACGCTCTGGCCGACTTCCAGGCCTATGTCCCACAGCAAGGTCAGAAACCGTTCGATGGCGTCGCGGTACTGTTCATGCTCGGCAGCGCCCAGGAGGATCAGCAGGTCGATGTCCGAATGCGGGTGTAGTTCACCGCGCCCGTAGCCACCCACCGCAACCAGGGCGATGCCGCTGTGGTCGCCCCAGTCGAACTGGTTCCAGGCCTGTTGCAGGATATTGTCGACCAGCCAGGCACGGGCCTCGATCAGCGGGCGAATGTCGCCGCCGGCGCGAAAACGCTTGTCGAGCACCTCGCCGGCCAGGCGGATGGCTTTCTTGAAAGCGGCGATAGGGCTCGCTTTGAGGGCCAGTTCCGCCTGGAACTGGCCGCGGTCGAACAGTTCGGGGTCCACCTGGGGCATCGCGTCACGTTCCTGTCGTGGGTTGGCCGGGATCAGGCCGAGGTGCGCGGGATCGTGTCGTCCTTGCGCAGGGTGAAGATCTCGTAGCCGGTCGCAGTCACCACCAGGGTGTGCTCCCACTGGGCCGAGAGCTTGCGGTCCTTGGTGATGGCGGTCCAGCCGTCGCCCAGCACCTTGGTGTCAGCCTTGCCCTGGTTGATCATGGGCTCGATGGTGAAGGTCATGCCTTCTTTCAGTTCCATGCCCGTGCCTGCGCGGCCGTAGTGGAGGATCTGCGGTTCTTCGTGGAACACCTTGCCGATACCGTGCCCGCAGAATTCACGCACCACCGAGAAGCCGTTCTTTTCGGCGTGCTTCTGGATCACTTCACCGATGTCGCCCAGGCGGCACCCCGGCTTGACCAGTTCAATGGCCTTGTACATGCATTCCTGGGTCACCTTGGACAGGCGCTCTGCCCATGCTGGCACGGTGCCGACGTGGAACATGCGGCTGGTATCGCCGTGGTAGCCGTCCTTGATCACGGTGACGTCGATGTTCAGCGTGTCACCGTCCTTGAGCGGCTTGTCATTGGGGATGCCGTGGCAGACCACATGGTTGATCGAGGTGCAGATCGACTTCGGGTAGCCTTTGTAGTTGAGCGGCGCCGGGATGGCCTGCTGAACATTGACGATGTAGTCGTGGCACAGGCGGTCCAGCGCTTCGGTGGTGACGCCGGGCTTGACGTGTTCCTCGATCATTTCCAGCACTTCGGCAGCCAGGCGGCCAGCGATGCGCATCTTTTCGATGTCTTCTGCGGTTTTGATGGTAACGGTCATTACAGGCTCTCTACGGCGCCGTGCACGGCGCGAACAAACGGGAAAGGGCTTATTCTATCAGAGCGTCAGGGTGCAAGCTGCAAGTGGCAAGTGGCAAGTGGCAAGTGGCAAGCGGCAAGCGGCAAGCTACAAGAAGAAGCGGATCGTGCGTCGGCTGCTTTTTGCTTTTGCTTTTGCTTTTGCTTTTGCTTTTGCTTTTGCTTGCAGCTTGCAGCTTGCAGCTGCCTCCACCGGGTTCCGTTTGCCCGCGGTCTGTGGTATAACATGCGCCGCTTTCGGGCACGACCCCGTCAGCATTTAACCCACACACGTGTCGACACGATGACCTGGGTGCCCCGAGTTGCAGAATTCGCGGGTTGGTCATTGGGATACGTGGAGGCCCAACCCGACTTATCAAGGAACTATCATGTCCCAAGTCAACATGCGCGATATGCTGAAGGCCGGTGTGCACTTCGGCCACCAGACCCGTTACTGGAACCCGAAAATGGGCAAGTACATTTTCGGCGCGCGTAACAAGATCCACATCGTCAACCTGGAAAAAACCCTGCCAATGTTCAACGACGCTCTGTCGTTCGTAGAGCGCCTGGCCCAGGGCAAGAACAAGATCCTGTTCGTCGGCACCAAGCGTTCCGCCGGCAAGATCGTCGCCGAGCAAGCCGCTCGTTGCGGTTCGCCATACGTTGACCACCGTTGGTTGGGCGGCATGCTGACCAACTACAAAACCATCCGCGCCTCGATCAAGCGTCTGCGCGACCTGGAAACCCAGGCCGAAGATGGCACTTTCGCCAAGCTGACCAAGAAAGAAGCCCTGATGCGCTCCCGCGACCTGGAAAAACTGGATCGCAGCCTGGGCGGCATCAAGGACATGGGTGGTCTGCCAGACGCTCTGTTCGTTATCGACGTTGATCACGAGCGCATCGCGATCACCGAAGCCAACAAACTGGGTATCCCGGTTATCGGCGTTGTCGATACCAACAGCAGCCCGGAAGGTGTTGACTACATCATCCCAGGTAACGATGACGCCATTCGCGCTATCGAGCTGTACATGACTTCGATGGCTGACGCCGTCATCCGCGGCCGCAACAACGTTGCCGGCGGCACTGAAGTCTACGCTGAAGAAGCGGCTGCACCTGCTGCTGAGTAATAGGCGCTAGCGTCTACTTGGCACGCGAAAAGGGGGCTCTGCCCCCTTTTTGCCACCTTGAAATCCTGCTGTCAGCATCGGCCCCGCATCATGGGCCTGCTGGAATACAAGCAGCGGATTTGCAGAATTTAACGCCCGTGACCAACGGGTGGAATGGTTGAAAAACTTTCCAAGAGGATTTTGAAATGGCAGCAATTACTGCAGCGCTGGTCAAAGAACTGCGCGAGCGTACCGGCGAAGGCATGATGGATTGCAAAAAGGCCCTGGAAAAGGCCGGCGGCGACATCGAAAAAGCCATTGACGACATGCGTGCCTCGGGCGCCATCAAGGCCGCCAAAAAGGCTGGCAACGTCGCTGCTGAAGGCGCTATCGCGGTCAAGACCGACGGTAAATCCGCCGTTCTGCTGGAAGTGAACTCGCAGACCGACTTCCTGGCCCTGCAAGACGACTTCAAGAACTTCGTTGCTGAAAGCCTCGAAGAAGCCTTCGCCCAGAAGCTGACCGACGCCGCGCCGCTGATCGCTTCGCGTGAAGCTGCTCGTGAAGCCCTGGTCGCCAAGTGCGGCGAGAACGTCAACATCCGCCGCCTGGTGCGCGTTGAGGGTGACGTTGTTGGTGCCTACCTGCACGGCAACAAGATCGGTGCCGTTGTTGTCCTGAACGGCGGCGACGTCGAGCTGGCCAAGAACATCGCCATGCACGTGGCTGCGTCGAACCCAGAGTTCCTGGATTCGTCGGAAATCTCCGCCGAGGCCATCGAGCGTGAGAAGGGCGTGTTCCTGCAGCTGAACGCTGACAAGATCGCCGGCAAGCCAGAGAACATCGTTGAGAACATGATCAACGGCCGTATCACCAAGTTCAAGGCTGAAGCGTCGCTGAAAGAGCAGGCTTTCGTCATGAACCCGGAAGTCAAAGTTGGCGAGCTGGCCAAGAAAGCCGGTGCTGAAATCGTTTCCTTCACCTACTTCAAAGTAGGCGAGGGCATCGAGAAGCCAGTCGACGACTTCGCTGCTGAAGTTGCCGCTCAGGTAGCTGCTGCCAAGCAGTAAGACAGCCCCGTCTGTCGCCCCAAAGAGGCTGCCCGCTCACGCGCGCAGCCTCTTTGTCAAAGCGGGAGCGGTTTACAGAAACCGCTGTTCGCGGACGCAACCGTTGCGTCACGTTACAGTTACAAGCAGGCTCAAGCAGCCCGCCAGAATTTTACAAACGCCGCAGGAGAGATTCGCAATGGCTCAGCAGGGCAGTGGTCATCAGGCTCGCTATAAACGCATTCTACTCAAACTTAGCGGCGAGGCCCTGATGGGCTCGGAAGAGTTCGGGATCGATCCCAAGGTCCTGGATCGCATGGCGCTGGAAGTCGGCCAACTGGTCGGCATCGGTGTTCAGGTCGGCCTGGTGATCGGCGGTGGCAACCTGTTCCGTGGTGCGGCGCTCAGTGCAGCCGGCATGGACCGTGTTACCGGTGACCACATGGGGATGCTGGCCACCGTGATGAATGCCCTGGCCATGCGCGACGCGCTGGAGCGGGCGAACATCACTGCCATCGTCATGTCGGCGATCTCCATGGTGGGTGTGACCGATCATTACGACCGCCGCAAAGCCATGCGTCACCTCAACGCCAAGGAAGTCGTGATTTTCGCCGCCGGTACTGGCAACCCGTTCTTCACCACCGACTCTGCCGCTTGCCTGCGCGCCATCGAAATCGATGCCGACGTGGTATTGAAGGCAACCAAGGTCGATGGTGTATACACTGCAGATCCATTCAAGGACCCGCATGCCGAGAAGTTCGATCATCTGACCTACGATGAAGTGCTGGATCGCAAGCTGGGGGTAATGGATCTCACGGCAATTTGCCTATGCCGCGACCACAAGATGCCGCTGCGCGTCTTCAACATGAACAAGCCCGGCGCCCTGCTGAACATCGTGCATGGCGGCGCGGAAGGAACCCTGATCGAGGAAGTCCAGAAATGATCAACGACATCAAGAAAGACGCGCAGGAGCGCATGACCAAGTCTCTCGAGGCCCTGGCTCGCAACCTGGCGGCCATCCGTACGGGGCGCGCTCACCCAAGCATCCTGGATACCGTCAAGGTTACTGCCTGGGGCAGCGAGATGCCGCTGAACCAGGTGGCTGCAATCACCGTCGAAGATGCCCGCACGCTGAAGATCGTCGCCCACGACAAGAACCTCAGCGCGGCTATCGAAAAAGCCATTCTCACCTCTGACCTGGGCCTGAACCCGTCCAGCGCCGGTACCACCATTCGCGTGCCGATGCCGGCCCTGACCGAGGAAACCCGCAAGGGCTATACCAAGCAGGCCAGCGCTGTTGCCGAAGACGCCAAGGTAGCCGTGCGCAACGTGCGCCGCGACGCCCTGGCCGACCTGAAGAAGCTGACCAAGGACAAGGAAATCAGCGAAGACGAAGAGCGTCGCGCCGCTGATGACATCCAGAAGCTGACCGACAAGTTCGTTGCCGAGGTCGATGCTGCCTTCAAGGCCAAGGAAAAGGACCTGATGGCCGTCTGAGGCCGGGGTTTTTTAATGGAAAAGACCAAGCCAGCGGTGCCGTCCTCGGTGCCGCGTCATGTCGCGATCATCATGGACGGCAACAACCGCTGGGCAAAAAAACGCCTGCTGCCCGGCGTGGCCGGGCACAAGGCGGGTGTCGACGCCGTTCGCGCGGTCATCGAAGTCTGTGCCCAGTCCGGGGTCGAGGTGCTGACCCTGTTCGCCTTCTCCAGTGAAAACTGGCAGCGCCCGGCCGAAGAAGTCGGTGCGCTGATGGAACTTTTCTTCTCGGCCCTGCGCCGTGAGGCCAAGCGCCTGAACGAAAACAATATCAGCCTGCGCATCATCGGTGACCGCTCGCGGTTCCACCCGGAGCTGCAGGCTGCCATGCGTGAGGCCGAGGCGCTGACCGCCGGCAACAACCGCTTCATCCTGCAAATCGCTGCCAACTACGGCGGCCAGTGGGACATTGCCCAGGCCGCGCAACGGCTGGCGCGGGAAGTGCAAGCCGGGCACCTGCGCCCGGACGACATCACTCCTGGCCTGCTGCAGACGTGCCTGGCAACCGGTGAACTGCCGTTGCCGGACCTGTGCATCCGCACCGGTGGCGAGCATCGCATCAGCAATTTCCTGCTGTGGCAGCTGGCATATGCCGAGCTGTATTTCTCCGACCTGTACTGGCCGGACTTCAAACACGAGGCCATGCGTAATGCCCTGGCCGATTTCGCTTCGCGCCAGCGCCGCTTCGGTAAGACCAGCGAGCAGGTCGAGGCTGGAGCTCGTGCTTAATGCTTAAACAACGCATCATTACCGCGCTGATCCTGCTGCCGATTGCGCTGGGTGGTTTCTTCCTGCTCAACGGTGGGGATTTTGCCCTGTTCATCGGCTTCGTAGTGACCCTCGGTGCCTGGGAGTGGGCGCGCCTGGCCGGCCTGATGGCCCAGCCAATGCGCATTGCCTACGCCTTGGTGGTGGCCGGGGCGCTGATGCTGCTGTACATCCTGCCGGAACTGGCCCCCTGGGTGCTCGGCGCCGCAGTGATCTGGTGGGGGTTGGCGACCTGGCTGGTGCTGACCTATCCACGCAGCAGCGAGTTGTGGGCCAGTGCTGCCTGCCGGCTGCTGATAGGGCTGCTGGTGTTGCTGCCCGCCTGGCAGGGGTTGGTGCTGCTCAAGCACTGGCCGCTGGGCAACTGGCTGATTCTCTCGGTCATGGTGCTGGTGTGGGCTGCCGACATCGGCGCGTACTTCTCTGGTCGTGCATTCGGCAAGCGCAAGCTGGCTCCGCAGGTCAGCCCCGGCAAGAGCTGGGAAGGCGTGTATGGCGGCCTGGCGGTCAGCTTGCTGATCACCCTGGGGGTGGGCATAAGCCGCGACTGGGGCGTTGGTCAGGTGCTGCTGGGCTTGCTGGGTGCTGCGCTGCTGGTGATGGCCTCGGTGGTCGGTGACCTGACCGAGAGCATGTTCAAGCGCCGCTCCGGCATCAAGGACAGCAGCAACCTGCTTCCCGGCCACGGCGGTGTGCTCGACCGCATCGACAGCCTGACGGCGGCGATCCCGATCTTTGCCGTGTTGTTGTGGGCTGCCGAATGGGGTGTCATGTGACTCGCCCGCAACGTATCACCGTGCTCGGTGCCACCGGCTCCATCGGCCTGAGCACCTTGGACGTGATTGCCCGGCACCCTGATCGCTACCAGGCGTTCGCCCTCAGCGGCTATTCACGTGTCGACGAACTGCTGGCCCTGTGCGTGCGCCACCGCCCGGCGTTCGCCGTGGTGCCGAGCAGCGAGGCGGCCATGCGTTTGCGTGCAGGGCTGGCGGCAGCCGGTTGTGCGACCGAGGTGCTAGAAGGCGACGCCGGGCTGTGCCAGGTGGCGTCGGCAAGCGAAGTGGACGCCGTGATGGCGGCGATCGTCGGGGCTGCCGGCTTGCGGCCCACCTTGGCGGCTGTCGAGGCGGGCAAGAAGGTCCTACTCGCCAACAAGGAAGCGCTGGTGATGTCGGGGGCCCTGTTCATGGACGCCGTGCAGCGCCATGGCGCGGTGCTGCTGCCAATCGACAGCGAGCACAACGCTATCTTCCAGTGCATGCCTGGCGACTATGCCCGCGGCCTGAGTGCCGTGGGGGTGCGGCGGATCCTGCTGACGGCTTCCGGTGGCCCATTCCGTGAAACGCCCATCGAAGCGCTGATGGGGGTGACCCCGGAGCAAGCCTGTGCGCACCCTAACTGGTCGATGGGGCGCAAGATCTCCGTGGATTCGGCCAGCATGATGAACAAAGGGCTGGAGCTGATCGAAGCCTGTTGGCTGTTCGATGCTGCGCCGGCCAAGGTCGAAGTGGTGGTGCACCCGCAGAGCGTGATCCACTCGCTGGTCGACTACGTGGATGGCTCGGTCCTCGCGCAGCTGGGCAACCCCGACATGCGTACCCCGATCGCCAACGCCCTGGCCTGGCCCGAGCGGATCGACTCCGGGGTGGCGCCGCTGGACCTGTTCGCCGTCGCTCGTCTGGATTTCCAGGCGCCCGACGAACAACGCTTCCCTTGCCTGCGCCTCGCGCGGCAGGCTGCCGAAGCCGGCAACAGTGCCCCCGCCGTGCTCAATGCCGCCAACGAAGTGGCGGTGCAAGCATTTCTCGAGCGGCGTATTCGCTTCCCGGAGATCGCGGGTATGATCGAACAGGTACTCGAGCAGGAACCTGTGGTGCCCCTGCCTTCCCTGGATGCGGTATTCGCCGCCGACCAGCGGGCCCGGGAGCTTTCCCGTGAGTGGCTGCGCCGCCACGGCCGCTGATGCAGGCTCGCTACGGTGCGTGAGGGGGCAGGGTATTGCCCCGCCCCGCTGAATATCATTCGGAGATGGACATGACAGCGCTCTACATGATTATCGGCACCCTCGTGGCCCTGGGGGTGCTGGTGACCTTTCATGAATTCGGCCACTTCTGGGTCGCGCGCCGCTGTGGCGTGAAGGTGCTGCGTTTTTCGGTGGGCTTCGGCACGCCGCTGCTGCGCTGGCATGACCGCCATGGCACCGAGTTCGTCGTGGCGGCGATCCCGCTGGGCGGCTACGTGAAGATGCTCGACGAGCGCGAAGGTGATGTGCCGCCGGCGTTGCTCGGCCAGTCGTTCAACCGCAAGCCGGTAGGCCAGCGTATCGCCATTGTCGCGGCCGGCCCGATCGCCAACTTCCTGCTGGCAATCGTGTTCTTCTGGCTGCTGGCGATGCTGGGTACCCAACAGGTTCGCCCGGTCATTGGTAGCGTCGATGCCGGTAGCCTGGCGGCGTCGGCCGGGCTGGCCGCAGGTCAGGAAATCGTCTCTGTGGACGGCAAGCCGACCAGCGGTTGGGCCTCGGTCAACCTGCAGTTGGTGCGGCGCCTGGGCGAGAGCGGCACCTTGCAGGTTGGCGTGCGCGACGATGGCGCCAGTGCCGAGCGCCAGTTGCAGGTCAAGCTGGACAGCTGGTTGAAAGGCGCCGATGAGCCAGACCCGATCCAGTCCCTTGGGCTGCACCCATGGCGCCCGGCGATTGCGCCGGTGTTGGCCGAGATCGACCCGAAAGGGCCGGCTGCCGCTGCGGGCCTCAAGAGTGGTGACAAGCTGCTGGCGGTCGATGACGTTGCCGTGACCGAATGGCAGCAGGTGGTCGACAGTGTACGTGCCCGCCCGGACGCCAAGGTGCAGGTCCGCGTGGAGCGCGACGGTGCTGCCCTCGACGTGCCGGTGGTCCTGGCCCACAAGGGCGAGGGCAAGGCCGTTGCCGGATACCTGGGCGCCGGGGTCAAAGGTGGCGAATGGCCTGCCAGCATGCTTCGCGAAGTCAGCTATGGCCCGCTGGAGGCGGTGGGCGAGGGCTTGTCACGCACCTGGAACATGAGTGTCCTGACCCTCGAATCGCTGAAGAAAATGCTGTTCGGGGAGCTCTCGGTAAAAAACTTGAGTGGACCGATAACCATTGCTAAAGTGGCGGGCGCTTCAGCCCAGTCCGGCATCGGGGATTTCCTGAATTTCCTCGCCTACCTGAGCATAAGCCTGGGGGTTCTTAACCTGCTGCCCATCCCGGTACTCGATGGGGGGCATTTGCTGTTTTATCTGGTCGAGTGGGCGCGCGGTCGTCCGCTGTCGGATCGGGTGCAAGGTTGGGGGGTCCAGATCGGTATCAGTTTGGTCATAGGGGTGATGTTGCTCGCCCTGATCAACGATCTGGGTCGACTATAAAGCTTCGCTCAATTGCGAACCCGCCGTTTTTTCACGGCGGGTTGTTTATTGCCAGTTGGAATAAAAGGACTTCATGAAACGTCTGCTGCTAACTGCGGTCATGTCCGCACTGATGATCGCTGAAGTTCACGCCGAGTCCTTCACCATCTCCGATATTCGCGTCAACGGCCTGCAGCGGGTATCCGCCGGCAGCGTGTTCGGGGCCTTGCCGCTGAACGTCGGTGACCAGGCTGATGACCGCCGCCTGGTGGACTCGACCCGTTCCCTGTTCAAGACCGGGTTCTTCCAGGACATCCAGTTGAACCGCGATGGCAATGTGCTGATCATCAACGTGGTCGAGCGCCCGTCGGTGTCGAGCATCGAGATCGAAGGCAACAAGGCGATCAGCACCGATGACCTGATGAAAGGCCTGAAGCAATCCGGCCTGGCCGAAGGCGAGATCTTCCAGCGTGCCACCCTTGAAGGCGTGCGTAACGAACTGCAGCGCCAGTACGTGGCCCAGGGCCGCTACTCGGCCGAGGTCGACGCCGAGGTGGTGCCACAGCCGCGCAACCGCGTGGCACTGAAGATCAAGATCAACGAAGGCACGGTCGCGGCCATCCAGCACATCAACATCGTCGGCAACAACGTGTTCGATGACGAAACCCTGGGCCAGTTGTTCGAGCTGAAAACCACCAACTGGCTGTCGTTCTTCAAGAACGACGACAAGTACGCCCGCGAAAAGCTGTCCGGCGACCTTGAGCGCCTGCGTTCCTACTACTTGGACCGCGGCTACATCAACATGGACATTGCCTCCACCCAGGTGTCGATCACTCCGGACAAGAAGCACGTCTACATCACCGTCAACATCAATGAAGGCGAGAAGTACACCGTTCGCGACGTGAAGCTGTCCGGTGACCTCAAGGTGCCGGAAGACCAGGTCAAGTCGCTGCTGCTGGTGCAGCCCGGCCAGGTATTCTCGCGCAAGGTGATGACCACCACGTCCGAGCTGATCACCCGCCGCCTGGGCAACGAGGGCTACACCTTCGCCAACGTCAACGGCGTGCCACAGCCGAACGAACAGGACCACACGGTTGACATCATGTTCGTGGTCGACCCGGGCAAGCGTGCCTACGTCAACCGCATCAACTACCGCGGCAACACCAAGACCGAAGACGAAGTGCTGCGTCGCGAAATGCGCCAGATGGAAGGCGGGTGGGCGTCGACCTACCTGATCGACCAGTCCAAGACTCGCCTCGAGCGCCTGGGCTTCTTCAAGGAAGTCAACGTCGAGACCCCACCGGTGCCAGGCACCGATGACCAGGTCGACGTCAACTACAGCGTGGAGGAGCAAGCCTCCGGTTCGATCACCGCCAGCGTCGGTTTCGCCCAGAGCGCGGGCCTGATCCTGGGTGGTTCGATCAGCCAGAGCAACTTCCTCGGTACCGGTAACAAGGTATCCATCGGCTTGACCCGTTCGGAATACCAGACCCGCTACAACTTTGGTTTCGTGGACCCCTACTTCACTGCCGACGGCGTGAGCCTGGGCTACAACGCCTTCTACCGCAGCACCAACTACGATGACCTCGATGTCGACGTGGCCAGCTACGCGGTGGACAGCCTTGGTGCAGGTGTGAGCCTGGGTTACCCGATCAGCGAAACCTCGCGCCTGACCTACGGCCTGAGCGTGCAGCAGGACAAGATCAAGACCGGCAAGTACACCGTTGACGAGATCTTCGACTTCCTCGACCAGGAGGGCGACAACTTCCTCAACTTCAAGGCGTCGATCGGCTGGTCCGAGTCGACCTTGAACAAAGGCGTGCTGGCGACCCGTGGTCACTCGCAAAGCCTGACCCTGGAGTCGACCATTCCGGGCAGCGACCTGTCGTTCTTCAAACTCGACTACCGTGGCCAACTGTTCAAGCCGATTACCAACGACTACACCCTGCGCCTGCACACCGAGCTGGGCTATGGTGATGGTTATGGCAGCACCTCCGGCCTGCCGTTCTACGAGAACTACTTCGCGGGTGGCTTCAACTCCGTGCGTGGCTTCAAGGACAGCAGCCTGGGCCCACGTAGTACCCCAAGCCGCGGTGAAGGCAACCCAGGTGGCAAGCCCGGTACCATCGCCGACCCGGATCAGGATCCGTTGCCGTTCGGTGGTAACGTGCTGGTGCAAGGTGGCGTCGAATTGCTGTTCCCGCTGCCGTTCGTCAAGGATCAGCGTTCGCTGCGCACCTCCGTGTTCTGGGATGTGGGTAACGTGTTCGACACCAATTGCGGCAGCAAGCCTGATTGCGAGAAGGTCGGCTTCTCGGGCATGGCCAGTTCGGTCGGCCTGGGCGTGACCTGGATTACTGCACTGGGCCCGCTGAGCTTCAGCCTGGCAATGCCGGTCAAGAAACCGGACGATGCCGATACCCAGGTGTTCCAATTCTCTCTGGGCCAGACCTTCTAAGGTCGGCCCTTGCTTAACGACAACGGTTTATCCAGGAGTGCATCGTGCGTAAATTGGCTCAACTGGCCGTAGTGGCCGCGGCGCTGGTCGCCACCCCGGCTTTCGCCGAAATGAAGGTTGCCGTGCTGAACTATCAGATGGCCCTGCTGGAATCGGACGCCGCCAAGAAGTACGCGGTGGATGCCGAGAAGAAATTCGGCCCGCAACTGACCAAGCTGAAAAGCCTGGAAAGCAGCGCCAAGGGTATCCAGGACCGCCTGATCAAGGGCGGCGACAAGATGCAGCAGCAGGAGCGTGAGCGCCTGGAGCTCGAGTTCAAGCAAAAAGCCCGCGATTTCCAGTTCCAGTCCAAGGAACTGAACGAAGCCAAGGCCGTTGCCGACCGTGACATGCTCAAGCAGCTGAAGCCGAAGCTGGATGGCGCTGTTGAGGAAGTGATCAAGAAAGGCGGTTACGACCTGGTTCTCGAGCGTGGCGCGGTTATCGATGTCAAACCCCAGTACGACATCACCCGCCAGGTCATCGAGCGCATGAACCAAGCCCGTTGATATGAGTGTGACCATGACGCTAGGCCAACTGGCCGAGGCCCTCGGTGCCACCCTGCAGGGGCCCGAGGCGCTGCAGATTACCGGGCTGGCCACCTTGCAAGAGGCTGGCCCCGGGCAGTTGACCTTCCTGGCCAACCCGCAGTACCGCAAGTACCTGGATAACTGCCAGGCCGGCGCGGTGCTGCTCAAGGCCGCGGACGCCGAAAGCTTTGCCGGCAATGCCCTGGTCGTGGCCGACCCGTACCTGGCTTATGCGCGCATTTCCCACCTGTTCGATCCGAAACCCAAGGCTGTGGCGGGAATACATCCCAGCGCCGTGGTGGCCGAGGATGCTCAGGTAGATGCCAGCGCCAGCATCGGGCCGTTCGCGGTCATCGAAAGTGGCGCCCGTATCGGCGCCAACGTGAGCATTGGTGCACATTGCTTCATTGGTGCCCGTTGCGTGGTGGGTGAAGGCGGCTGGCTGGCACCGAGGGTCACGTTGTATCACGATGTCACCATCGGCAAGCGCGTGGTCATCCAGTCGGGTGCGGTGATCGGCGGCGAGGGCTTCGGCTTCGCCAACGAGAAGGGCATCTGGCGCAAGATCGCCCAGATTGGTGGCGTTACCATCGGCGATGATGTGGAAATCGGCGTCAACACGGCGGTCGACCGTGGTGCGTTGTCGGACACCCGCATCGGCAATGGGGTCAAACTGGATAACCAGATCCAGATCGCCCACAACGTGCAGATCGGCGACCACACCGCCATGGCTGCGTGTGTCGGTATTTCCGGCAGCACGCGCATCGGCAAGCACTGCATGCTGGCGGGTGGCGTGGGGTTGGTGGGGCACATTGATATTTGCGATAACGTATTCATTTCCGGAATGACCATGGTTACCCGCTCGATCACCGAGCCGGGCTCCTATTCTTCCGGTACGGCCATGCAGCCATTGGCTGACTGGCGCAAGAGCGCCGCGCGTATCCGCCACCTGGACGATATGGCCAAGCGCCTCCAGCAGCTGGAAAAACGCGTCGATACCGTGACCTCAGGTGGCCAGCCGGCATCAGAAGGCTGATACCATTCCCTGAGCAAGAGTGAACAGTCGCTAGCTGGCTCCTCTTTGGATTGCAAAAGGAGCGTGCGGTCAGCACCTGCGCTCCCTATTCTTATTACAGGCTTCCCCCCCGAAATGATGGACATCAACGAGATTCGCGAATACCTGCCTCACCGTTACCCGTTCCTGCTGGTGGACCGCGTGACGGAGCTGGACTACGAGGCCCAGAGCATTCGTGCCTACAAGAATGTCAGCATCAACGAGCCGTTCTTCAATGGCCATTTCCCGGCGCACCCGATCATGCCGGGCGTCCTGATCATCGAAGCCATGGCCCAGGCGGCCGGTATCCTGGGTTTCAAGATGCTCGATGCCAAGCCTGCCGATGGCACCCTGTATTACTTCGTCGGCTCCGACAAGCTGCGTTTCCGTCAGCCGGTGCTGCCGGGTGACCAGTTGGTGCTGGAAGCCAAGTTCCTCAGCCGCAAGAGCATGATCTGGAAGTTCGAATGCCGCGCCCTGGTCGACGGCAAGCCGGTGTGCTCGGCAGAAATCACCTGCGCGGAACGCTCCCTATGAATTCGATTGATCCTCGGGCCATCATCGATCCCTCGGCCAAGCTCGCCGACGGTGTCGAGGTGGGCCCTTGGTCGATCGTGGGCCCCGATGTCGAGGTCGGGGAGGGCACCGTTATCGGCCCGCATGTTGTGTTGAAGGGGCCGACCCGTATCGGCAAGCACAACCGTATCTTTCAGTTTTCGTCGATTGGTGAAGACACCCCGGACCTCAAGTACAAGGGTGAGCCGACGCGCCTGGTGATTGGCGACCACAACGTGATTCGCGAAGGGGTGACCATTCACCGCGGGACCATCCAGGACCGTGCCGAAACCACCCTGGGTGACCACAACCTGATCATGGCTTATGCCCACATCGGCCATGACAGCGTCATCGGCAACCACTGCATTCTGGTCAACAACACGGCCCTCGCCGGGCATGTGCATGTGGGGGACTGGGCGATCCTGTCCGGCTACACCCTGGTGCACCAGTACTGCCATATCGGTGCCCACGCGTTTTCCGGCATGGGTACGGCGATCGGCAAGGACGTACCGGCCTTTGTGACCGTGTTCGGTAGCCCGGCCGAAGCCCGCAGCATGAACTTCGAAGGCATGCGCCGGCGCGGGTTCAGCGCCGAAGTGATCCACGTGCTGCGCCGTTGTTACAAGATTGTCTATCGTCAAGGCCTTACCGTCGAAGACGCACTCAAGGAGCTGGCCGAGCCTGCCGCGCTGCACCCTGAGGTCGAGCTGTTCCGCCAGTCGATCGTGAACTCCGCCCGCGGCATCACCCGCTGACATGGCCCGGCTTTGCGTAGCGCTGGTTGCCGGTGAGGCCAGCGGCGATATTCTGGGTTCAGGCCTGATGCGTGCCCTCAGCGAGCGGCACCCCGACATACGCTTTATCGGGGTAGGCGGCCCCTTGATGGAAGCCGAAGGCCTGCAATCCTATTTCCCAATGGAACGCCTGGCGGTCATGGGCCTGGTGGAGGTGCTGGGGCGCCTGCGCGAGCTGCTCAAGCGGCGCAAACTGCTGATCCAGACCCTGATCGATGAAAAGCCGGATGTGTTCATCGGTATCGATGCGCCTGACTTTACCCTCAACATCGAGCTGAAACTGCGGCAGGCCGGGATCAAGACCGTGCACTACGTCAGCCCGTCGGTCTGGGCCTGGCGGCAGAAGCGGGTGCTGAAGATCCGCGAAGGCTGCGACCTGATGCTGACCCTGCTGCCGTTCGAGGCGCGGTTCTATGAAGAGCAGGGCGTGCCGGTGCGCTTTGTCGGCCACCCGCTGGCCGACACCATCCCGCTGCAAGCCGACCGCGCAGCTGCGCGTGCCGCCCTGGGCCTGGGCGAGGGCCCGGTGGTGGCCCTGATGCCGGGCAGCCGCGGCGGCGAGGTTGGCCGCTTGGGGGCGTTGTTCCTCGATGCTGCCGAGCGCCTGTGCCACCACGTACCGGGCGTGCGCTTCGTACTGCCGTGTGCCAACGCGGCGCGGCGCGCGCAGGTCGAGCAGATGCTCGAAGGGCGGCAGTTGCCGCTGATGCTGCTTGATGGCCAGTCGCACCAGGCCCTGGCCGCCTGCGACGCGGTGTTGATCGCCTCGGGTACCGCCACCCTCGAAGCCCTGCTGTACAAGCGGCCGATGGTGGTGGCTTACCGCCTGGCGCCGCTGACCTACTGGATTCTCAAGCGGCTGGTGAAAAGCCCCTACGTGTCGTTGCCCAACCTGTTGGCGCAGCGTGAGCTGGTACCTGAGCTGCTGCAAGACGCTGCCACCAGCGAGGCGTTGGCCAATACCCTGGTACCGCTGTTGCGCGATGGTAGCCGGCAGACCGAGCGTTTCGACGAAATTCACCGCACCCTGCGCCGCGACGCCTCCAATCAGGCGGCCGAGGCGGTGCTGGCCCTGCTCAAGGACCGCTGACATGCAATTTGGACTGGACTTCAACCTGGTCGAAGACCTGGTCGCCGGCGTTGACGAAGTGGGCCGTGGCCCGCTGTGCGGTGCGGTGGTAACGGCAGCGGTGATCCTCGACCCAACCCGGCCGATCCTCGGCCTGAACGATTCGAAGAAACTCACGCAAGCCAAGCGCGAAGCGCTGTTCGACGAGATTTGCGAAAAGGCCCTGAGTTTCTGTATCGCCCGTGCCGAGGTCGAGGAAATCGACCGGCTCAATATCCTGCAGGCCACCATGCTGGCCATGCAGCGCGCGGTCGAAGGCCTGCACGTTCCACCGAAGCTGGCGCTGATCGACGGCAACCGCTGCCCGAAACTGGCCGTGCCGGCAGCGCCAGTGGTCAAGGGCGATAGCCAGGTCCCGGCGATTGCGGCAGCATCGATTCTTGCCAAGGTCAGCCGTGACCGCGAAATGAGCGCGTTCGAGCTGATCTACCCGGGTTACGGTATCGGCGGGCACAAGGGCTACCCCACGCCGGTGCATCTGGAGGCCTTGGCCCGGCTTGGGCCTACGCCCATTCATCGGCGTTCCTTCGCCCCGGTGCGGGCGGCCTGGGAAGCGCGTGAAGGCGTTATCGATTCCCTGATCTGACCAATGGGGCGGGCCCCTTGTAGGCGCGGCTTTAGCCGCGAACACCGGCACAGCCGGTGCCATCCACCGCGGCGCATGATTCGCGGGTAAACCCGCTCCTACAAGCAGCCCCAAAACCCCCTCGCAATTACGCTACAATCCCGCCCTTGTCGTTCAGCACTGCTACAGGATCTCCCATGTCGGTTCCCTTCGTTCACCTGCGCGTCCATTCCGAATTCTCGCTGGTTGACGGCCTGGTGAGGATCAAGCCGCTGGCCAAGGCGCTGGCCGGGATGAACATGCCAGCAGTGGCCATCACCGACCAGAGCAACATGTGCTCGCTGGTGAAGTTCTACAAGACGGCCATGGGCGCCGGCATCAAACCGATCTGTGGTGCCGACCTGTGGCTGGCCGGCGCCGACCCGGAAGCGCCGCTGTCGCGTATCTGCCTGCTGGCCATGAACCCCAAGGGCTATCGCAACCTCACCGAGCTGATCTCGCGCGGTTGGACCGACGGCCAGCGCAACGGCCTGGTGATTCTTCAGCGTGAATGGATCGCGCCAGCCAGCGAAGGCCTGATCGCCTTGTCGGCCGGCAAGGAAGGTGACATCGGCATGGCCCTGCTGGCCGGCCGTGACGACGAAGCCCAGGCCCTGCTGCAAGACTGGATGGGCATGTTCCCCGAGCGCTTCTACGTAGAAGTGCAGCGCACCAACCGCGCCCGCGACGAGGAGTATGTGCATGCTGCCGTTGCCCTGGCCGACAGGTTGGGCGCGCCGCTGGTGGCCACCAACGACGTGCGTTTCATCAAGCAGTCCGACTTCGACGCCCATGAAACCCGGGTTTGTATCGGTGAAGGCTGGACCCTCGACGACCCCCGCCGGCCGCGTTGCTACAGCGACCAGCAGTACCTCAAGTCGTCCGAGGAAATGGCCGAGCTGTTCAGTGACCTGCCCGATGCCATCGCCAACACCGTCGAAATCGCCAAGCGTTGCAACATCCAGGTGCAGCTGGGCAAGTACTTCCTGCCCGACTTCCCTACGCCCAACGGCATGGGCATCGACGACTACCTGCGGCACGTGTCCCACGAAGGCCTGGAAGAGCGCCTGGCGGTGCTGTGGCCCAAGGAAACCACGCCCAATTATGAAGAGAAGCGCCAGGTTTACCTCGACCGGTTGAAGTTCGAACTGGACATCATCATCCAGATGGGCTTCCCCGGTTACTTCCTGATCGTTATGGACTTCATCAAGTGGGCCAAGAACAACGACGTGCCGGTTGGCCCTGGCCGTGGTTCGGGCGCCGGGTCGCTGGTGGCCTATGTGCTGAAGATCACCGACCTCGACCCGCTGGCCTATGACCTGCTGTTCGAGCGCTTCCTCAACCCTGAACGTATTTCCATGCCCGACTTCGACGTCGACTTCTGCATGGACGGCCGTGACCGGGTCATTGACTATGTGGCCGAGGCTTATGGCCGCAACGCGGTCAGCCAGATCATCACCTTCGGCACCATGGCTGCCAAGGCGGTGGTGCGCGACGTGGCACGGGTTCAGGGCAAGTCCTACGGCCTGGCCGACCGCCTGTCGAAGATGATTCCGTTTGAAGTGGGCATGACCCTGGAGAAGGCCTACGAGCAGGAAGAGATCCTGCGTGACTTCCTCAAGGGTGACGAGGACGCCCGCGAGATCTGGGATATGGCGCTGAAGCTGGAAGGTGTGACCCGGGGTACCGGCAAGCACGCCGGTGGCGTGGTGATCGCCCCGACCAAGCTCACCGACTTCTCCCCGATCGCCTGTGACGAAGAAGGCGGCGGCCTGGTAACCCAGTTCGACAAGGATGACGTCGAGGCGGCCGGGCTGGTGAAGTTCGACTTCC
Source organism: Pseudomonas sp. CJQ_9 (assembly GCF_043106615.1). Classification (NCBI taxonomy): domain Bacteria; kingdom Pseudomonadati; phylum Pseudomonadota; class Gammaproteobacteria; order Pseudomonadales; family Pseudomonadaceae; genus Pseudomonas; species Pseudomonas sp. CJQ_9. The sequence continues at coordinate 21,830 of NZ_JBICMS010000060.1, forward strand.
TCGGCCTGCGTACCCTGACCATCATCAAGTGGGCCATGGAGATCATCAACCGCGAGCAGGCCAAGAAAAACCTGCCCGACGTGAATATCGACTTCATCCCGCTGGACGACCGCAAAACCTACGAGCTGTTGCAGAAGGCCGAAACCACGGCGGTATTCCAGCTTGAATCGCGTGGCATGAAGGAGCTGATCAAGAAGCTCAAGCCCGACTGCCTGGAAGACCTCATCGCACTGGTGGCACTGTTCCGCCCCGGCCCGCTGCAGTCGGGCATGGTGGACGACTTCATCAACCGCAAGCACGGCCGTGCCGAGCTGGCCTACCCGCACTCCGACTACCAGTACGAAGGCCTCAAGCCGGTGCTGGCCCCCACCTACGGCATCATCCTGTACCAGGAACAGGTGATGCAGATTGCCCAGGTGATGGCCGGCTACACCCTCGGCGGCGCCGACATGCTGCGCCGGGCCATGGGCAAGAAAAAGCCCGAGGAAATGGCCAAGCAGCGTGGTGGTTTCATCGAAGGCTGCGTGGCCAACAATATCGATGCGGACCTGGCAGGCAACATCTTCGACCTGGTAGAGAAGTTCGCCGGTTACGGCTTCAACAAATCCCACTCCGCGGCCTACGGCCTGGTGTCGTACCAGACCGCCTGGCTGAAAACCCACTACCCGGCACCGTTCATGGCGGCGGTGCTGTCGGCCGACATGCACAACACCGACAAGGTGGTGGTACTGGTGGAGGAGGTGCGCAGCATGAAGCTGCGCCTGGATGCGCCGGACGTGAACTTCTCCGATTTCAAGTTCACCGTGAACAACGACGGCCGTATCGTCTACGGCCTGGGCGCTATCAAGGGCGTTGGCGAAGGCCCGGTAGAGGCCATCGTCGAAGCCCGTGCCCAGGGCGGGCCGTTCAAGGACCTGTTCGACTTCTGTGAGCGCATCGACCTCAAACGGGTCAACAAGCGCACCCTCGATGCGCTGGTGCGCAGTGGGGCGCTGGACCGGTTGGGCCCGCATTTCCATGACGAAATCAAGGCCTACCATGCCCATATCGACATCAACCGGGCGACCTTGCTTTCGGCACTGGGTGAGGCCATCAAGGCCGCCGAGCAGGCCGCGCATACCGCGGACAGTGGTCATGTCGACTTGTTCGGGGGCATGTTCGACGCGGCGGATGTCGATGTTTACGCCAACCACCGCAAGGTGCGCGAGCTGACCCTCAAGGAACGCCTGAAAGGCGAAAAGGACACCTTGGGGCTGTACCTGACCGGCCACCCGATCGACGAGTACGAAACCGAGATTCGCCGCTTCGCCCGCCAGCGCATCATCGACCTCAAACCGTCGCGTGAAACCCAGACCATCGCCGGCATGATCATTGCGCTGCGGGTGATGAAGAACAAGAAGGGTGACAAGATGGGCTTCGTCACCCTGGACGACCGCTCCGGGCGGATCGAGGCCTCGTTGTTCGCCGACGCCTATATCGCGGCGCAGTCGTTGCTGCAGACCGACGCCATGGTGGTGGTCGAAGGGGAGGTCAGCAATGACGACTTCTCCGGTGGCTTGCGCCTGCGGGTCAAGCAGGTCATGACCATGGAAGACGCGCGCACCAAGCTGGCCGAAAGCCTGCGCCTGAAGGTGGCGCACGAAGCGTTGAAGGGCGACCGGCTGAAATGGCTGGGGGAACTGATCACCCGCCACCGCGGGGCCTGCCCGATCACGCTGGAGTACACCGGCAGTGACGCCAAGGCCATGTTGCAGTTCGGCGAGCAGTGGGCGATCGACCCTGCCGATGGGCTGATTCAGGCACTGCGTGACCAGTTCGGACGTGAGAACGTCTTCCTGCAATATCGTTGAACCGACAAAAATTTAATCTCGACCTGAATGCGCCTGATCCCTTAAGGTATGGCGCCAAACGGATCAACCGGCCGGCCGCCTGGCCGTAGACCCAAGACGGATGACTATGAACCCGAATTTTCTCGATTTCGAACAGCCGATTGCCGACCTGCAAGCCAAGATCGAAGGCCTGCGCCTGGTGGGTAACGACAATTCGCTGAACATCAGCGATGAAATTGCCCGTCTGCAAGACAAGAGCAACACCCTGACCGAAAGCATCTTCGGCAACCTGACCAGCTGGCAGATTGCACGCCTGGCGCGTCACCCACGTCGTCCCTACACCCTGGACTACCTGGAGCACATCTTCACCGAGTTCGAAGAGCTGCACGGCGATCGCCACTTCTCCGATGATGCTGCCATCGTCGGCGGCACTGCGCGCCTGGATGGCAAGCCGGTCATGGTTATCGGCCACCAGAAAGGCCGCGAAGTACGCGAAAAGGTGCGCCGCAACTTCGGTATGCCGCGCCCTGAAGGTTACCGCAAGGCCTGCCGCCTGATGGAAATGGCCGAGCGCTTCAAGATGCCGATCCTGACCTTCATCGACACCCCAGGTGCCTACCCGGGCATCGACGCCGAAGAGCGCAACCAGAGCGAAGCCATCGCCTGGAACCTGCGGGTGATGGCGCGCCTGAAAACCCCGATCATCGCCACCGTGATCGGTGAAGGTGGGTCGGGCGGTGCACTGGCCATTGGTGTCTGCGACCAGCTCAACATGCTGCAGTACTCCACCTACTCGGTGATCTCGCCAGAAGGTTGCGCCTCGATCTTGTGGAAGACCGCCGACAAGGCCGCCGATGCTGCCGAAGCCATGGGTATTACCGCCGAGCGTCTGAAGAGCCTGAACATCGTCGACAAGGTCATCCAGGAGCCGCTGGGCGGCGCCCACCGTGACCCGGCTGCGATGTCGGAAAGCATCCGCGCTGACCTGGTGCAGCAGCTGGACATGCTCGGCAAGTTCGACAATGACGCGCTGCTGGCCCGTCGTTACGAGCGCTTGATGAGCTACGGGCTCTGATTCCGTGATGTGATCCGGGGGCTGCGTTGCGGCCCATTCGCCGGCAAGCCCGCTGTCTCATAGTGTGGCAGCTGGTTTGCCGGCGAATGGGGTGCAAAGCACCCCCGGCGATCTCAAGCCATGTGAGGCCTTCATGATCAACCTCACCCCCTGGCTCAACGCCCCCACCTGGTACATCGCCTTCTCCGGCGGCCTCGACTCTACCGTCCTCCTGCACCTGCTGGCCGACTACGCCCGCAGCCACGCAGCGCCGCCCTTGCGTGCGGTTCATGTCCACCATGGCCTGCAGGCCGCCGCCGACGCCTGGCCCGCCCACTGCCAGGCCGTCTGCGCCAGTCTTGGCATCGCGCTTGAGGTAATCCACGTTCAGGTCAAGCCCGGCGCCAGCCTGGAACAGGCGGCCCGCGACGCCCGCTATGGGGCTTTCCAGCAAACCCTCGGTCCAGGCGACATTCTGTTCACCGGCCAGCACCGTGACGACCAGGCCGAAACCCTGCTGTTGCGCTTGCTGCGCGGCACCGGCCTGCGTGGCCTGGCGGCCATGCCGGGGCAGCGGCCGCTAGGGCAGGGCAGGCTGGTCAGGCCGTTGCTGGGCTGTGCCCGGCAGCAGTTGCAGGTCTATGCCCAGGCCCGCGGGCTGGCGTGGATCAACGACCCTTCGAACGCTGACACCCGTTTTGCCCGCAACTTTCTGCGCCGGGAGGTGATACCGCAGTTGCAGCAGCGCTGGCCACAGGTTGGCCAGAATTTCGCCCGTGCCGCCGATCATCTGGGCGAGGCGCTGGGCCTGCTCGACGAACTGGCCCAGGGCGATCTGGTGACCGCGCAGCAGGGGGCGCCTGCCGCCTGGCCGGGCCTGGCCTCCCTCGACCTGGCTGCCCTGATGGCGCTGTCGCCGGCGCGCCAGCGCAACGCCTTGCAGTACTGGCTGAGCCAACGTACGCGGCTGCCCGATACCCGCCATTGGGCCGGTTGGGCAGACCTGCGCGATGCCGCGGTCGATGCCCAGCCGGTGTGGCGGCTGGCCGACGGGCAGTTGCAGCGTAGCCAAGGGCGCATCTGGTGGCTGAGTGGCGACTGGCTGCAGCCAGCCGCCGGTCAGCTGGCCTGGCCGGATCCAGGCGTGCCTTTGCCACTGCCGGGCAACGGTAACGTGCGGCTTGTTGGCGCAGCCGGGGTTGGCGGGCTGTGGATTGGCTACCGCCAGGGCGGCGAAACACTGGCGGTGCCCGGGCGCGGCCGGCGCGACCTCAAGCGCCTGCTCAACGAGCAGCAGGTGCCGCATTTCCTGCGTTCGCGCCTGCCCTTGCTGTACCAGGGCGAGCGCCTGCTGGCAGTGGCCAATTTGCCCGGGCTGGGGCAGGCGGGTTGGCAGCTGCACTGGCAGTTACCGACGAACGCGCAAGGTTTGAGCTGAAGGGTACATTCGGGTAGACTACCCTCCCTTCTTGATACAGCTTCTGTGGGTTCCGCGAAAACACAGGAGTTGCCGATTACCAAGCAGTTTTTTGCTGGGCTGATTCTGAAATGACGAGCGAGCTCCATGCCGGGGATACCCCTGGTCTGTACAGACGCGGCAGTTGTTCGAGATGCACTGTGATTGACGCAGGTGATCGGGGGCTTCGGCCTTCCTTCGCTTTCTCCGGCGGCGCTGGCCGCCTTAACGCAGACTTCTAGGGTTTTTCATGACGCGCTACATATTCGTCACGGGCGGTGTTGTTTCTTCATTGGGGAAAGGCATTGCCTCGGCTTCCCTGGCGGCCATCCTGGAAGCGCGGGGCCTGAAGGTCACCATGCTCAAGCTGGATCCGTACATCAACGTCGACCCGGGCACGATGAGCCCGTTCCAGCATGGTGAAGTGTTCGTCACCCACGATGGCGCCGAGACCGACCTCGACCTGGGCCACTACGAGCGGTTCATCCGCACCACCATGACCCAGAACAACAACTTCACCACCGGCCGTATCTACGAGCACGTGCTGCGCAAAGAGCGCCGTGGTGATTACCTGGGCGCGACCATCCAGGTCATTCCGCACATCACCGACGAAATCAAGCGCCGCATCATCAAGGGTGCTGGCGACGCCGACGTGGCCCTGGTGGAAATCGGCGGTACCGTGGGCGACATCGAGTCGCAACCATTCCTCGAGGCCATTCGCCAGCTGCGCGTCGAAGTGGGTTCCAAGCGCGCCATGCTGATGCACCTGACCCTGGTCCCGTACATCGCCACCGCTGGCGAAACCAAGACCAAGCCGACCCAGCACTCGGTCAAGGAGCTGCGCTCCATCGGCCTGCAGCCAGACGTGCTGATCTGCCGTTCCGACCACCCGGTCGATGCTTCCTCGCGCCGCAAGATCGCGCTGTTCACCAACGTTGAAGAGCGTGCGGTGATTTCGCTGGAAGACGTCGACACCATCTACAAGATCCCGGGTGTGCTGCACGCACAGGGCCTGGACGACTTCGTCGTCGAGCGCTTCGGCCTGCAATGCAACGGTGCCGACCTGTCCGAGTGGGACAAGGTGGTCGATGCCAAGCTCAACCCTGAGCACGAAGTGACCATCGCCATGGTCGGCAAGTACATGGAACTGCTGGATGCGTACAAGTCGCTGATCGAAGCGATGAGCCACGCCGGTATCACCAACCGTACCAAGGTCAACCTGCGCTACATCGACTCGGAAGACATCGAGAACCAAGGCACCAGCCTGCTCGAGGGTGCCGATGCCATCCTGGTCCCCGGCGGTTTCGGCCTGCGCGGCGTGGAAGGCAAGATCACTGCGGTTCAATATGCCCGTGAGAACAAGGTGCCGTACCTGGGTATCTGCCTGGGCATGCAGGTCGCGGTGATCGAATTCGCCCGTAACGTCATGGGCTGGAAAGACGCCAACTCCACCGAGTTCGACCGCAACAGCGGCCACCCGGTCGTCGGCCTGATCACCGAGTGGGCCGATGCCACCGGCGCGGTCGAAACCCGTGACGAGGCCTCCGACCTGGGCGGCACCATGCGCCTGGGTGCACAGGACTGCCAGCTGGCAGCCGGCTCCAAGGTGCACGACTGCTATGGCAAGGACGTGATCACCGAGCGCCACCGCCACCGTTACGAGGTCAACAACAACCTGCTGCCGCAGCTGGTTGACGCCGGCCTGGTGGTTTCCGGTCGTTCCGAAGACGGCGCGCTGGTCGAAGTGGTCGAGTCCAAAGACCACCCATGGTTCGTTGCCTGCCAGTTCCACCCGGAGTTCACCTCCACCCCGCGTGACGGTCATCCGCTGTTCAGCGGCTTCGTCAAGGCGGCCCTGGCGCAGAAGAACAAGGCCTGATTTTTTCGGGTCTTTGGTGAGTTTTCCGACGGTTAAGTCCGCGCGAGGCTCATTTCTCGGGTAAAGTACGCCCCGATCTACCCCTGACCACTCGGTCAGGGGTTGCTTTTGCCAGGCCTGCCTGCTGCGTCCCTGCCTGGTGAAAGGCAAGAATTCCCTAAAGCTGCGTTGTTTTCGTCAATTCTGGAGTGCTTACAACAATGGCAAAAATCGTCGACATCAAAGGTCGTGAAGTTCTCGACTCGCGTGGCAACCCCACCGTGGAAGCCGATGTACTGCTCGACAACGGCATCATCGGCAGCGCTTGCGCGCCGTCCGGTGCTTCCACCGGCTCGCGCGAAGCGCTGGAGCTGCGTGATGGCGACAAGAGCCGTTACCTGGGCAAGGGCGTGCTGAAGGCTGTCGCCAACATCAATGGCCCTATCCGCGACCTGCTGCTGGGCAAGGACCCGGCTGACCAGAAAGCCCTGGACCGCGCCATGATCGAGCTGGACGGTACCGAGAACAAGGCCAAGCTGGGCGCCAACGCCATCCTGGCCGTTTCCCTGGCTGCCGCCAAGGCCGCTGCCCAGGACCAGGACCTGCCGCTGTACGCGCACATCGCCAACCTGAACGGCACCCCAGGCCAGTACTCCATGCCGGTTCCGATGATGAACATCATCAACGGCGGCGAGCACGCCGACAACAACGTCGACATCCAGGAGTTCATGGTTCAGCCGGTTGGCGCCAAGACCTTCTCCGACGGCCTGCGCATGGGCACGGAAATCTTCCACCACCTCAAGGCTGTGCTCAAGGCCCGTGGCCTGAATACTGCCGTGGGTGACGAAGGTGGCTTCGCCCCTAACCTGGCGTCCAACGAAGATGCCCTGGGTGCAATCGCCGAAGCCGTCGAAAAAGCCGGCTACAAACTGGGCACCGACGTGACCCTGGCACTGGACTGCGCCGCTTCCGAATTCTACGAAGACGGTAAGTACAACCTGTCCGGCGAAGGCAAGTCGTTCGATGCCGAAGGCTTCGCAGACTACCTCAAAGGCCTGACCGAGCGCTTCCCGATCATCTCCATCGAAGATGGCCTGGACGAGTCGGACTGGGCTGGCTGGAAAATCCTCACTGACAAGATCGGTGAAAAGGTTCAGCTGGTTGGCGACGACCTGTTCGTGACCAACACCAAGATTCTCAAGGAAGGCATCGAGAAGGGCATCGGTAACTCGATCCTGATCAAGTTCAACCAGATCGGCTCGCTGACCGAAACCCTCGAAGCCATCCAGATGGCCAAGGCTGCCGGCTACACCGCGGTGATTTCGCACCGTTCCGGTGAAACCGAAGACTCGACCATTGCCGACCTGGCCGTAGGTACCGCTGCTGGCCAGATCAAGACCGGTTCGCTGTGCCGTTCCGACCGCGTATCCAAGTACAACCAACTGCTGCGTATCGAAGAGCAACTGGGCGCCAAAGCGGTTTACCGTGGTCGTGCCGAGTTTCGCGGCTAAGCAAGAGATGGTAAAAAGGCAGCAGCCGGAGTTGTAGGAACGTTCTTACTGAACTTTCCTTCTTCCCAACGGGTTTCTGTCAACGAAGCCTGGCCTCGGCCAGGCTTCGTGCTATTCGAGCTCCCGTAAAATGCGCGGCAGCCTTTTTGACCTGGATAACGTGATGCGCAGTCCCTATTGGGTGTTCCTTATTCTGCTCCTGCTGCTGGGTGGCCTGCAGTACCGTCTGTGGGTCGGCAATGGCAGCCTGGCGCAAGTGACCGAGCTGAAGCAGCAGATTGCTGAGCAGCACGCCGAAAACGAGCGCCTGCTGGAGCGTAATCGCGTGCTCGATGCTGAAGTGCTGGAGCTGAAAAAAGGCATGGAGACCGTTGAAGAGCGGGCTCGCCATGAATTGGGGATGGTCAAGGAGGGTGAAACCCTCTTCCAGTTGCCACAGAAATGATCGATACCTTACCGGCCTTCTGGGCCGTGATTCCAGCGGCCGGCGTAGGCGCCCGCATGGCTGCCGACCGCCCCAAGCAGTATCTGGAGCTGGCAGGGCAGACCCTTCTCGAGCACAGCCTCGACTGTTTTCTTGGCCACCCGACGCTTAACGGCGTGGTGGTCAGCATTGCCGAACACGACCCTTACTGGCCTGCCCTGGGCTGTGCCAGCGACCCGCGTATCCAGCGCGCGGCGGGCGGGCGCGAGCGCGCCGATTCGGTACTCAATGCCTTGCTGCTGCTGCATGCCCAAGGGGCGGCGGACAGCGACTGGGTGCTGGTGCACGATGCTGCGCGGCCCAACCTGGCGCGTAGCGACCTGGACAAGCTGCTGGCGGAGTTGGCGGATGACCCGGTGGGGGGCCTGCTGGCGGTGCCGGCGCGCGACACGCTAAAGCGTGCCGATGGCAAAGGCCGGGTCAGCGCCACCGTTGACCGCAGCACCATCTGGCAGGCTTACACGCCGCAGATGTTCCGCCTGGGGGCGTTGCACCGGGCGCTGGCCGAGTGCCTGGTGTCGGATGTCGTCGTGACCGATGAAGCTTCTGCCATCGAATGGTCCAGGCAGGCGCCGCGGCTGGTCGAAGGGCGCAGCGACAACATCAAGGTGACCCGGCCGGAAGACCTGGAGTGGTTGCGCCAGCGCTGGGCAGGTAGACGCTGAGATCGCCGGGTCCGCTGCGCGGCCCATTCGCAGGCGAGCCAGCTCCCACAGGTACCCCACAGACCTGAGGCATCGCGGCTCCTGTGGGAGCTGGCTTGCCTGCGATTGGGCCGCGCAGCGGCCCCCTTTGCAATCAGGCCCCGCGATACTCCGGCAACCCCGCCAACCCTTCCTTCAGATAGTCCACCAACCGCCGCACCTTCGGCGACAGGTGCCGCTGTTGCGGGTACAGCGCCCAAACCGCGGTATTGGGCGGTTGATGCCCCTCCAGCAACGACACCAGCGCGCCGCTGTGCAGGTGCTCCAGTACGTAATAGTCCGGCAACTGGCACAGCCCCATGCCTTGCAAGGCTGCATCCAGAACCGCCTGCCCACTGTTGCAACGCCAGTTGCCCTGCACCCGCTGGCTGATCTCGCGGCCGTCCTGCTGCAGTGCCCACGCATCCGAGCTGCCGATCAGGCAATTGTGTCGCGCCAGTTCCGACAGGCTGTGCGGCCGGCCATAGCGCTCCAGATAGGCTGGCGATGCGCACAGGTACATGCGCCGCGGCGCCAGGCGGGTCGCCACCAGTCGCGAATCGGCCAGCCTGCCCAGGCGGATGGCCAGGTCCATGCCTTCATGCAGCAGGTCAAGGGTGTGGTTGTTCAACTCCACATCCACGCGCAACTGGGGGTACAACGCCATGAAGCGGGTGACCAACGGCACGATGAAGCGCTCGCCATAGGCCACCGCGCAGGTCATGCGCAGCAGGCCCTTGGGCTCGCTGGCCAAGTCACCCATGGCGCGCAGGGCTTCTTCACGGCCATCCTGCAGGCGCTGGCAATGCTGCAGAAAGGTTTGCCCGGCTTCACTCAAGGTCACGCGGCGGGTACTGCGGTACAGCAGGCGGGTCTGCAAGCGTTCTTCCAGCCTGGCGATCTGCCGGCTGATGTGTGAAGACGAAACCCCCAGGCGCTCGGCGGCAGCCGTGAACTGCCCCGATTCGGCCACAGCCACGAATTCATCGATGCCTTCCCAGCGGTTGCTCATGATTATCCCTGTACGGCAATAATGTTTTGTCTTTGCCTGGATTATTCATCAAAAGGTAGTGAATTACACTGCCGGTCTGAACTGACATTCTGTCCGGAGACCCTCGATGATCAAGTCCCGTGCTGCTGTAGCCTTCGAAGCCAAGAAACCCCTGGAAATCGTCGAAGTCGATGTGGCCATGCCCAAGGCCGGTGAAGTGCTGCTGCGCGTGGTCGCCAGCGGTGTCTGCCACACCGACGCCTACACCCTGTCGGGTGCCGACCCGGAGGGCATCTTCCCATCCATTCTCGGCCATGAAGGCGGTGCGATCGTCGAAGCAGTAGGCGAGGGCGTGACCTCGCTGGCCGTGGGCGACCACGTGATCCCGCTCTACACCCCGGAATGCGGCAAGTGCAAGTTCTGCCTGTCGGGCAAGACCAACCTGTGCCAGGCGATCCGTGCTACCCAAGGCAAGGGCCTGATGCCGGACGGCACCACGCGCTTCTCCTACAAAGGCCAGCAACTGTTCCACTACATGGGCACCTCGACCTTCTCCGAGTACACGGTGTTGCCGGAAATCTCGGTGGCCAAGATCCAGAAAGAAGCCCCTCTGGAAAAGGTCTGCCTGCTGGGCTGCGGCGTGACTACCGGTATCGGTGCCGTGCTCAACACTGCCAAGGTCAAGGCGGGTGACACCGTGGCCATCTTCGGCCTCGGTGGCATCGGCCTGTCGGCGGTGATCGGTGCGGTGAAGGCCAAGGCCTCGCGCATCATCGCCATCGACATCAACCCGGCCAAGTTCGAGATCGCCCGTCAGCTGGGCGCCACCGACTGCATCAACCCGAAAGACTACGACCGCCCGATCCAGGAAGTGATTGTCGACCTGACCGACGGTGGCGTGGACTTCTCCTTCGAATGTATCGGTAACGTGCAACTGATGCGTGCTGCCCTGGAATGCTGCCACAAAGGGTGGGGCGAGTCGGTCATCATCGGCGTGGCCGGTGCCGGCCAGGAAATCGCCACCCGGCCATTCCAGCTGGTGACCGGCCGGGTCTGGCGTGGCTCTGCGTTCGGCGGCGTGCGTGGCCGCAGCGAGTTGCCGAGCTACGTGGAAATGTCCGAGAAAGGCGAGATTCCCCTGGATACGTTCATCACCCACACCATGGGCCTGGAAGACATCAACAAGGCCTTCGACCTGATGCATGAAGGCAAGAGCATTCGCAGCGTCATCCACTTCTGAGGTGCGCCATGAGCCTGGATAACATCTCTTGCCAGAAAAGCTTCGGCGGCTGGCACAAACGCTACCGGCACCATTCCAGCGTGCTGGGTTGCGACATGGTGTTCGCCGTGTACCTGCCGCCACAAGCCGAGCAGGGCGCCAAGCTGCCGGTGCTGTACTGGCTGAGCGGCCTGACCTGTACCGACGAGAACTTCATGCAGAAGGCCGGCGCCCAGCGCCTGGCTGCCGACCTGGGGTTGATCATCGTTGCGCCGGATACCAGCCCGCGTGGCGAGCAGGTGCCTGGCGACCCGGACGGCGCCTGGGACTTTGGCCTAGGGGCCGGCTTCTACCTCAATGCCACCCAGCAGCCCTGGGCCAAGCACTACCGCATGCATGACTATGTGGTAGAGGAGCTGCCAGCGTTGATCGAGGCGCATTTCCCGGCCTCGGCCGAGCGCAGCATCAGCGGCCATTCCATGGGTGGGCACGGTGCGCTGGTGTGCGCTTTGCGCAACCCGGGGCGTTATCGCTCGGTGTCGGCGTTTTCGCCGATCAGCAACCCCATGGATTGCCCGTGGGGCGAGAAAGCCTTCAGCCGCTACCTGGGTGACGATCGCGCGCGCTGGCGCGAGTGGGATGCCAGCGTACTGCTGGCCGAGACACCCGCTGGCGAGTGCCCACCGTTGCTGGTGGACCAGGGCGACCGTGACGACTTCCTCGAAAAGCAGCTCAAGCCCGAAGCGCTGGAGCAGGCAGCACGCAAAGGCGGCCACGAGCTGACCCTGCGCCTGCAACCAGGCTATGACCACAGCTACTACTTCATTGCCAGCTTCATCGAAGAGCACCTGCGCCACCATGCGGTGGCGCTGGGGCGGGTGTAGGGCTTTGCATTTTCGGTGTCTGTGAGATCGAGCGCCGCTCGGGCGGCGCTCGATCGCATAGGCGCTAAAAATCTTGAGGCGATCACCTCCAGCCCCACTAGCGCCTAAAGCAGGTAGAATCACGCCCTGACTCATTCAGGGCGTTTTCTTATGCGTATTGGCCACGGCTACGATGTGCATCGTTTCTGCGACGGTGATTTCATTACCTTGGGCGGGGTGCGTATCCCGCACACATTCGGCCTGCTGGCCCATTCCGACGGCGACGTGCTGCTGCACGCCCTGAGCGATGCCTTGCTTGGCGCTGCAGCGCTGGGTGACATCGGCCAGCACTTCCCCGATACCGACCCCCAGTTCAAGGGCGCCGACAGCCGCGCGCTGTTGCGGCACGTGGTGGGCATTGTCCGCGCCAAGGGTTGGAAGGTCGGCAACGTCGACGCCACCATCGTCGCCCAGGCGCCGAAAATGGCCCCGCACATCGAAACCATGCGGCAGTTGATCGCCGAAGATCTGCAAGTCGAACTCGACCAGGTCAACGTCAAGGCCACCACCACCGAAAAACTCGGTTTCTGCGGCCGCGAGGAGGGCATTGCCGTGCATTCGGTTGCCCTGCTGCTGCCAGCATGACGGAACTGCAACTGCTGGGCCCGCGTGCATCGGGCGAAGTATTGGGCACCGCCGTGCTCAAGGCAGTGGCCGAGGATTTCCAGGTCGACGAGGTGTTGGATATCCCGTTGTCTGGCCAGGGCGAGCACCTGTGGTTGTGGGTCGAGAAGCGTGACCTCAACACCGAAGAAGCCGCCCGCCGCCTGGCTCGCGCCGCAGGCGTGCCAGTGCGCAGCATCAGCTATGCCGGGCTGAAGGACCGCCAGGCGCTGACCCGCCAGTGGTTCAGCCTGCACCTGCCAGGCAAGGCCGACCCGGACCTGTCACGCGCCGAATATGCCACCCTGCGTGTGCTCAAGCAGGTGCGCCACCAGCGCAAGCTGCAGCGTGGTGCGCATTCGGCCAACGGCTTCACCTTGCGCCTGACCGCGCTGAACGCCGATCACCAGGCGCTGGATGCGCGGCTGCAACTGCTCAAGCAACAAGGTGTGCCCAACTACTTCGGCAGCCAACGCTTCGGTCACGGTGGTGGCAACGTCCATGACGCCCTGGACTGGGCGGCGCGCAAGGCCTTGCCCGAGCAACGCAACACGCGCTCACGGCTGCTGTCGGCCGGGCGCAGCTACCTGTTCAACCAGGTGCTGGCGGCACGAGTCGCCGACGGCAGTTGGAACCGGGCGCAGGTCGGCGATCTGCTGGCGTTCACCGACAGCCGCAGCTTTTTCCCTGCTGGTGAAGCGGAATGTACCGACCCGCGCCTGGCCATTCTCGACCTGCACCCGACTGGCCCGATGTGGGGTGCGGGCGGTTCGCCCGCCGCCGCCGCCCCCGCGCAGTTGGAAAATGCCGTAGGCGAACAGCAACCGGCGCTGTGCCAGTGGCTGGCCCAGGCGGGCATGGATCACGAACGGCGTATTCTGCGGCTCCCTATTGGCGGCCTTACGTGGCATTATCCCGAGCCTGATATCCTGCAACTGGAATTCGTCCTGCCGGCCGGATGCTTCGCCACCGTGGTGGTGCGTGAAGTCGTGGATCTGGTGTCGGCAGGGCAGACGGACAGCCCATGCGTATTCTGATTTCGAACGACGACGGTGTTACCGCACCCGGGATCGCCGCGCTGCACGCTGCGCTGGCGGATTACGCCGAGTGCGCGGTAATTGCCCCGGAGCAAGACAAGAGCGGCGCCAGCAGTTCGCTGACGCTGGACCGGCCCCTGCACCCGCAGACCTTGGCCAACGGCTTCATCAGCCTCAACGGTACGCCGACCGACTGCGTGCACCTGGGGCTCAACGGGCTGTTGCCGTACACCCCGGACATGGTCGTGTCGGGGATCAACCTGGGCGCCAACCTGGGGGACGACGTACTGTATTCGGGTACGGTCGCCGCGGCGCTGGAGGGGCGTTTCCTTGGGGGGACTTCCCTGGCGTTCTCGCTGCTCTCGCGCCAGCCCGACAACCTGCCGACCGCGGCGCATATCGCCCGGCGCCTGGTCGAGGCGCAGCCGCGCCTGGCACTGCCCCCGCGTACCGTGCTCAACGTCAACATTCCCAACCTGCCGTTGGCGCACATCCGCGGTATCCAGCTGACCCGCCTGGGGCACCGCGCACGAGCTGCAGCGCCAACCAAGGTGGTCAACCCGCGCGGCAAGGAAGGCTACTGGATCGCCGTTGCCGGCGATGCCGAGGACGGCGGCCCGGGCACCGATTTCCATGCGGTGATGCAGGGTTACGTGTCGATCACCCCGCTGCAACTCGACCGCACCTTCAGTGATGCCTTCGAGCAGCTCGATGGTTGGCTGGAGGGCCTGCTTTGATGCGCGAGGACGATATGCTGCGGCGGGGCATCGGCATGACCTCCCAACGGACCCGGGAGCGGCTGATCCAGCGCCTGTGCGAAGAGGGTGTATCGAACACCCAGGTGCTCGACGTGATCCGCCGCACCCCGCGCCACCTGTTCGTCGACGAAGCGCTGGCGCACCGCGCTTACGAAGACACCGCACTGCCAATCGGGCACAACCAGACCATCTCGCAGCCATTCATGGTTGCCCACATGAGCGAGTTGCTGCTTGAGGCCGGGCCGCTGGACAAGGTGCTGGAGATTGGCACCGGTTCCGGCTACCAGACGGCGGTGCTGGCGCAGTTGGTCGAGCGGGTATTCTCGGTGGAGCGCATCAAGGTGCTGCAGGACCGAGCCAAGGAGCGCCTGCTGGAGCTGAACCTGCGCAACGTGGTGTTCCGCTGGGGCGATGGTTGCGAGGGGTGGCCGGCGCTGGCACCGTACAACGGCATCATCGTCACCGCCGTTGCGCCGGAAGTGCCCCAGGCGCTGCTTGACCAACTGGCACCCGGTGGCCGTCTGGTCATACCGGTAGGGCCTGCGGGCGAAGCGCAGCAATTGATGCTGATCGTCCGCGAAGAGCATGGCTTCTCCCGTCGTGTACTGGGTGCCGTACGTTTCGTCCCGTTGCTGAACGGGCCGCTGGCCTGAGCAGCCCCGGTACGCGGCCAGTGGTATTTTTACGTGGGCGGCGAATTCTCGCGGCGCCGCCCTGTCTATCAGGCGGGGCGTGGCGTTAGCGCATGGCTTGCAGTGGCGCTGCGCAACAGCCTGGTGGCGGCCTGCCAATCCCGGCTCGCTTGGTTATAATTGCAACAATATTGCATTTCTTGTCTTCATATCGTTTTTCGGCACCATGAGGGGAGCGCGGGTGGGTCACACAGTCATTCGGCAGCGCAAGGACGGTTCGGGCTTCAAGCTTCTGGTGATTGCATTGGCCATGGGCACGCTACTGGTGGGTTGCTCGAGCACCGGCAGCAACAGCGCGCGCGTGGTCGATCGCAACAGCAGTGCGCCCAAGCGCCCGACGGTGACCTCCGGGCAATACGTCGTCAAGCCTGGCGATACCCTGTTCTCCATCGCCTTCCGTTATGGTTGGGATTACAAGGAGCTGGCCGCCCGTAATGGTATCGCGCCGCCCTACACCATCCGCCCGGGCCAGGCGATTCGGTTCAGCAGCGGCGCCGGCAGCAGCACCACGGTGGTGTCCAGCCCGTCTTCCTCAAGCCGCACCACGGTCACGCGGCGGCCTGTCACGGCGCCGGCCGGTTCCAGCAAACCCGCTACCCCGGCTGGCACCACCAGCGCGCCGGTGGTCGCCACTGTGCCCGCTGCAGAGCGCGCGGTCGGTGGTTGGACCTGGCCCGCCAATGGCGTGCTGATTGGAAAATTTGCTTCAAACGGTAGTTTGAATAAAGGCATTGATATCGCCGGTGATTTGGGACAGCCTGTTTTTGCTGCGTCTGATGGTGCAGTGGTTTACGCCGGGAGTGGATTAAGGGGCTACGGCGAGCTGATCATCATCAAGCACAGCGATACCTACGTCAGTGCCTACGGTCACAACCGCAGGCTGTTGGTTCGGGAGGGGCAGCAGGTCAAGGCAGGGCAGTCGATTGCTGAAATGGGGTCCACGGGCACTGATCGGGTGAAGCTGCATTTCGAGATTCGCCGCCAGGGCAAACCCGTCGATCCGCTCCAGTTCCTGCCACGTCGTTGACCGTTGTACCCGGCCTGTTCCTGTGATGTAGAGGGGACAGGCTCAAGCGCTGCCAGGGATAAAGGTGCCGCTCGAGTCTGAGTTCGAACTCAGCAAAGGACTATAACAATGGCTCTCAGTAAAGAAGTGCCGGAGTTTGACATCGACGATGACGTCCTCCTGATGGAGACGGGTATCGTTTTGGAAACGGATGTGGTGTCAGACGAACCTGCTGTATCTTCGGTTCGGACGAGGGCCAAGTCGGGCTCTTCGCTCAAGCAACACAAGTATATCGATTACACCCGGGCGCTAGACGCCACCCAGCTGTACCTCAACGAGATCGGTTTCTCGCCACTGCTGTCGCCGGAAGAGGAAGTCCATTTTGCGCGTCTGTCGCAAAAAGGTGATCCTGCCGGCCGCAAGCGCATGATTGAAAGCAACCTTCGCCTGGTTGTGAAAATTGCCCGTCGTTACGTCAACCGTGGCCTGTCGTTGCTCGACCTGATCGAGGAAGGCAATCTGGGCCTGATCCGTGCGGTGGAGAAGTTCGACCCGGAGCGCGGTTTCCGTTTCTCGACCTATGCGACCTGGTGGATTCGCCAGACCATCGAACGGGCTATCATGAACCAGACCCGTACCATCCGCCTGCCGATCCACGTGGTCAAGGAGCTTAACGTCTACCTGCGCGCTGCGCGCGAGTTGACGCAGAAGCTCGACCACGAACCCTCGCCGGAAGAAATCGCCACCTTGCTGGAAAAGCCCGTTGCCGAGGTCAAGCGCATGCTCGGCCTGAACGAGCGGGTGTCGTCGGTGGACGTTTCGCTCGGCCCGGATTCAGACAAGACGCTGCTCGATACCTTGACCGACGACCGTCCCACTGACCCGTGCGAACTGCTGCAGGATGACGACCTGTCGCAGAGCATCGACCAGTGGCTGGGCGAGTTGACCGACAAGCAGCGTGAGGTGGTGGTACGCCGCTTCGGGCTGCGTGGGCACGAAAGCAGCACCTTGGAGGATGTTGGGCTGGAGATTGGCCTGACCCGCGAACGGGTGCGGCAGATTCAGGTAGAAGGCCTTAAGCGCCTGCGCGAGATCCTGGAGAAGAACGGCTTGTCGAGCGAGTCTTTGTTCCAGTAGCCAAGGCAGTCGCTCACGAACGCCCCGATACCGTCGGGGCGTTTTTGTGTGCGCCAGGCATGGCGCGTTGCGCGCAAGCGCAACCCGCTTGGCTGTGGTGGCCGAGCGGGTGACTTGGAGGTGAAAGTCCTCTACACACCCGGCAAGGGGAAGTGTTAGCCAGAGGCAAGGGTGTCGCGGGTGACCGCGAATCTGAAGGAAGCCCGAGGCAAAATGCTGGCCTGACGAACAGGAAGCGGATAGAGGCGGCGCAGCGGGGTGAGATGGCACAAATCGCCAAAGCCCAATACTTGCATGGAACGCTGCGACGTAGATCCGACAGGCATAAGCAGGAAGGTCGCGCGAATTACCCTGGGAGATCTGCACGTTTGCCTTTGTGCTACCGAGCGTCGAGAGGCGACGGGATGAGCGTGCAGAAGTCAGCCGAGGCCGTAGTAAGTGGCGGTTAACCGCGTCACCAAGGGCCGAACAGGTTATGCCGCCAGTAGGCGTCACTGTCTCGTTGGTAG
>NZ_JBICMS010000061.1:0-3360 GCF_043106615.1 Pseudomonas sp. CJQ_9
CTGGCCCGAAACAAACGTAGGAGCGGGTTTACCCGCGAAGCGCCGCGCGGGCGGCGCTCGATCTCACAGGCGCTGAAGATGCTGCGGCTACCCTTGCCAGAAACCATAGAATCTCCCACAGGACCGTGCAATGCTTGAGGGCTATGCTGTTCCTGGGGGAGCTGGCTTGCCGGCGATGGGGCACAGAGCGGCCCCACTTGATAAGTTGTGCGCGGTACGAGTTAGCGGGCGACCCAACTTTCGACTTCATCAGCGCCGTATTGCTGCTTCCACTCTTTCAACTGGCGGTGATTGCCGCCTTTGGTCTCGATAACTTCGCCAGAGTGCGGGTTCTTGTATTGCTTGACCTGTCGGGCACGACGCGGTGCTTTCGCTGTGGCAGCAGGTGCGGACTGACGGTTGGCCTGCGGATCGAGCAAATTGATGATGTCCCGCAGACTGTAGCCATATTCGGCGAGCAGGTCGCGTAGTTTTGTCTCAAACTCGATTTCTTTTTGCAGCTCGGACGAGCCTTTGAGCGCTTCAAGTTCAGCCAATTGCTGGGCCAGTTTTTGTTCAAGCTGACGAAACTCTGCCAGACGCGACATGTACTTACTCCGAAGTGAGTGGGGTGCTAGTTAGAGAATCCTAACGCGGTTCAAGTTCAAACCCAAATGACAATGAGCTCCAGCCCTGCGCAAGTTCTGTAATGGCGCCAGACACGACAGCGGTCATTAGCGCATGCGACAAAATAGCGCGCCACCGAACTTGAACTGCCGGTCACTGATACGGCTTAATGCGCGCGACGTTTCCATGGGTGATTCATGCTTTCACGAGCGCGTGCGCATCTCTGTCTGTTCGCCTGCTTCGCCGTGCTGTTCAACCTGCTGGCGATGCCGCTTGACCGTGCCTTGCAAACACCCCGCGTCGACAGCCAATCCCTGATTCTCGGTAGCTTTTGCAGCCTGCACGGTGCACAGAGCCTGCCCAAGTCACTGCTGGCCCAGCTCAAGGCCGAGCTGCCCCAACTCGGTGATCAGCCGGAAACGAAACACCAGGCGGGCGACTGCTGCTGTGGCCATGCCGGGCATAGCCTGCTGGCCAGCGACTACTATCGCCACCTGTTCCCGCGGTTCTGGCCCGATGCGCTTCTGCTCGGTGACAGCCACAGGTTGCCACTGCCGCGTGAGCAGTGGCCAAAGCTCAACCCCCGCGCCTCTCCCCTG
This sequence comes from Pseudomonas sp. CJQ_9, assembly GCF_043106615.1. NCBI lineage: Bacteria > Pseudomonadati > Pseudomonadota > Gammaproteobacteria > Pseudomonadales > Pseudomonadaceae > Pseudomonas > Pseudomonas sp. CJQ_9. Next base: position 1,206 of record NZ_JBICMS010000061.1, read on the forward strand.
GCCTGACCCGTCGCTGATTGCCAACAGCTGCCCCGTGACCTGCGGTGTGCAGCCCTGCCCGACTGTCTAGCCAGGAAACTTTCCATGCCTGCGTTCCGTTGTACCGCACGTGCTGCCTTGCCCGTGCTCGCTTTGTTCAGCCTCAGCCCCCTGACACTGGCCGTGGCCGAAACACTGCCTGCTGAAAACTCCACCCTCACCCTTGGCGCGGTCAACGTGACCAGTACCGAAAGCGGCCCGCTGGCCACCAGCAGCGTGCTCAGTTCGGTGGATATCCTGGGCGGCGACATCCTCGAGAAAATGCCGGTGGCCTACAGCTGGGAGCTGTTCAGGCGCGCGCCCGGGGTGTTGCTGACCGAATTCAACCAGGGCACCACCTCGGGCAAGCTGTCGTTTCGCGGCTTCAATGGCGAAGGCGAAGTGAATGCCGTCAAGTTGCTGATCGATGGCATCCCCAGCAACACCAACGACGGCAACATGCCCTTCATCGACTCGGTGTTTCCCATGGACATCGACAGCATCGAGGTGGTGCGTGGTACCAGCGACCCCCGCTACGGCCTCAACAACATCGCCGGTAACGTCAATATCCACACCCGCACCGGGGGCAATTACAACAAGGCGCGCCTGCGCTACGGCAGCTTCAATACGCGTGAAGTGCAACTGGCCAAGGGCATCGAGGCCAGCAATTGGACGCAGAACTACTTCTTCGCTCGCCAGCAGGTTGATGGCTACCGTGACCATGCCGATACCGAGCGCTACAGCTTCGGCGGCAAATGGTTCTATACCCCCGACGATGGCAGCTACCGCCTTGGTCTGATTGCCCGTCACTACGAGTCAGAAGCTCAGGAGGCGGGCTACCTGACCGAGGATGACGCCCGCCATCATCCGCGCATGAGCAATGACTACAACGCCACGGACAAGGGGACGCGGCGGATGAACCAAGTCAGCGTGCACTTCGATACCGACCTGGCCGACACCTTGTCGTGGTCAGCCAAGACCTACCTCAATACCTTCGACGATCGTCGCTGGACTCAATACTGGGCTACCAGCTCGCAACAGGAACGAGACACCTACGAAGACCAGTACGGTGCCATTACCTCGTTGACCTGGCGGCCACAGGTGGACTGGCTGCACGCCTTCGCGCTGGAAGGTGGCAGCGATGTGCAAAAGCAACAGAACCGTAGCGAGCGCTATCGCACCGTGCAGCGTGTACGCCAGGCGCAGACCCGCGACCAGGACTTCGACTTCAACACGGTCGGTGCCTACGTGCAGGCGGAGATCGAGCCGTTCCCATCGTTGAAGATCGTGCCGGCCTATCGGGTGGACAAGATCAGCGGTGACTTCACCAACAAGATGACCGGGCAGGACTACGACATCAACGACTACGGGCTGATCAAGCAGCCCAAGCTCAGCATTGTCTATTCGCCCTGGAAGTTTGCCAGCGTCTACGCCAACTGGGGCCGCACCTTCCAGGTCGGGACCGGCGCCGCAGCCTACAAGGTGCCGCCGCGCAATGAGGACCTGGCCCCTTCGATCAACGAAGGCTGGGAAACCGGCATCAAGTTCACCCCGGCCAGCTGGGTCGATGGCCGCGTGGCCTACTGGCGTCAGGACGCCTCTGGCGAAGTGAGCCGTCGCCTGAACGACCCCAGCGGGGAGTCGGACAATGTTGGTGAGACACGGCGCTGGGGCTACGACCTGCAGATCAACCTGCACCCGAGCGAACGCACCGAGATGTGGATGTCGTACTCATGGCAATATTCGAAGATCCTTGAGCCGAGCAGCGCCCTGCCTGGCAGCAAAGGCAAAGAGATCGACCATGTGCCGCACCACCTGTGGAATACCGGCATCAACTACCAGGCCACGCCTGCCCTGCAACTGAGCGCCTGGGCAAACGGCCAGACCCACTACTACCTGGAGCGCGAGAACACCCAAGGCACCTACGGTGGCTATGTGTTGCTGAACCTGGGGGCAACCTACCAGGTCAGTGCGTCGATGAGCGTGGACCTGCAGCTGAAAAACCTGACCAACCGCTATTACGAGTACGCCTGGTACGACCCGGATGGGGCGCACGCTTCGCTGCACGCCCCCGGTGACGGGCGCGCACTCTATGCCGGTGTGACGTTCGACTTCTGATGGCAAAGCGGGGCGGCCA
>NZ_JBICMS010000062.1:0-59131 GCF_043106615.1 Pseudomonas sp. CJQ_9
CTGTTCGGGGCTGTTTGCGGCGCAGGGCAGGTATTACTGCTGGCGCAGAATGCACGCCAGCAACCCCGGGAAGCGGGCCTCCAGCATTTCGCTGCGCAGCGAATTCATATGGGTAGTGCCCACATTGCGGGTATGCACCAATCCTGCATCACGCAAGACGCGAAAGTGGTGGGACATGCTCGACTTGGGCCGGCCGCCGTCCAGTTCGCCGCACGTGGCTTCGGCCACACCGGCCAGCTGGCGCACGATGCCCATGCGCACAGGGTCGCTCAGGGCGTACAGCAGGCGCTCCAGCACCAGGTCTTCAGGGTTGGGATGTTTATAGGCTCGCATGCTGCACATGATACCGGGGGTTTCCATTATTGCCATAGTTCGATTATGATCGAACAATCGTATCCATATAGCCCGGGAGTTTCCCATGTCCGCGTTGTTCCAACCTTACACCCTCAAGGACGTCACCCTGCGCAACCGCATTGCCATTCCGCCAATGTGCCAGTACATGGCCGAGGACGGCATGATCAACGACTGGCACCATGTGCACCTGGCCGGCATGGCCCGGGGCGGTGCCGGCTTGCTGGTGGTCGAAGCCACGGCGGTGGCACCGGAAGGCCGCATCACCCCCGGCTGCGCTGGCATCTGGAGCGACGCCCATGCCCAGGCGTTCGTACCGGTGGTACAGGCGATCAAGGCAGCAGGTTCCGTACCGGGCATTCAGATCGCCCACGCCGGGCGCAAGGCCAGCGCCAACCGGCCCTGGGAAGGTGACGACCATATTGCCGCCGACGATGCCCGCGGCTGGGAAACCATTGCCCCGTCGGCCATTGCCTTTGGTGCACACCTGCCCAAAGTGCCGCGTGCCATGACCCTGGACGACATCGCCCGGGTCAAGCAGGACTTCGTCGATGCCGCCCGCCGTGCACGCGATGCCGGCTTCGAGTGGATCGAGCTGCACTTTGCCCACGGCTACCTGGGGCAGAGCTTCTTTTCCGAGCATTCCAACAAGCGTACCGATGCCTACGGTGGCAGTTTCGACAACCGCAGCCGCTTCCTGCTGGAAACCCTGGCGGCAGTACGTGAAGTGTGGCCAGAAAACCTGCCGCTGACGGCGCGTTTTGGCGTGCTGGAATACGACGGCCGTGATGAGCAGACCCTGGAAGAGTCGATCGAGTTGGCGCGGCGGTTCAAGGCTGGTGGCCTGGACCTGCTGAGCGTGAGTGTCGGCTTTACCATCCCTGATACCAACATCCCATGGGGCCCGGCGTTCATGGGGCCGATTGCCGAACGTGTGCGCCGTGAGGCCAAGCTGCCGGTGACGTCGGCGTGGGGTTTCGGTACCCCGCAGCTGGCCGAAGCGGCATTGCAGGCCAACCAGCTGGACCTGGTGTCGGTAGGCCGCGCGCACTTGGCCGACCCGCACTGGGCCTACTTTGCGGCCAAGGAGTTGGGGGTGGAAAAAGCCTCCTGGACCTTGCCAGCGCCTTATGCGCACTGGCTTGAGCGTTATCGCTGAGACACGCTCTGTGCGGGCTGCGTGGCGGCTGGGCCGCCCAGCGGCCCGCTGGGCCTAAAAACGGCCCAGCCGGTAAGCCGCCAGCTCGGCCCCGCCAGCCCGCTCAGCCAAACGCCCCACCCATTGCGCCGTGACCGCCGCCTGGGTCAACCCCAGGTGTTGGTGCCCGAAGGCCAACAGCACCCGCCCGTCACACACACGGTCGATCACCGGCAGTGAATCCGGCAGCGAAGGCCGAAAGCCCATCCACGGCGTGGCGCCTTCAACACTCAGCTCCTGCTGAAACAAGCCTTTGCTCAAGCGGTGCAACTGCCACGCCCGCTGCATGCTCGGCGGCGCCTCCAGCCCGGCGAACTCTACCGTGCCAGCCAGGCGCAGGCCTTCGGCCATGGGGGTCATGATGAACTTGCGCTCCAGCGAAGTGACCGCAAAGGGCAGGCGCTGGTGTTCGCCAGGCAGCATCAGGTGGTAGCCACGCTCGGTGTCCAGCGGCACCCGTCTGCCGGTCAGGGCCGCGGTGAGCCGTGCCGAATGCGCACCGCAACTGAGCAGCACCTGGCGGGCGTTGAACGTGCCCTGGGCGCTGGCCAGGCTGACCCCGCCGCTGTGCAGGTGGCCACCCTCCACCTGCGCTTGTACAAAGCGCACGCCGCTGGCCTTGGCCGCCTCGAACAACGCGCAGACCACCCGGTAGGGGTCGATGAAATGCCCGGTGTTGGGGAAAAACAACCCGCCAAGCAACGCCTGGCTCAACTGGGGCGCGGCTGCGCGTACGGCGTGTGCCGACCAGTAGTCCACGGGCACGGCCTGCTGTTGCAGGCGCGCCTGCAACGCCGCCAGCGCCTGCCGTGACTCGGGGCGCTCGAACACCAGCAGCGAGCCTGCTTCGTGGAACAGCTCGCTGCGCCCGATCGAGCCCAGCAGCTGTTGCCAGGCCCCCAGGCTGGCTTCGTTCAACCGGCGAATGCCGGCCACGCTGCGCTGGAACGGCGCCGGGCGCAGGTTCAGCAGCAGCCGGGTAAACCACGGCATGGCCTTGGGCAGGTACTTCCAGTCCAGCCGCAGCGGGCCCATGGGGTCGAGCAGCATGCGTGGCAGGCGCTTGAGGATCGACAGGTCGGCAATCGGGAACACTTGCTCGGTCGCCAGGTGCCCGGCATTGCCGAACGAGGCGCCATGGCCGGGCGCCTGGCGGTCGAGCAAGGTGACCCGGCGGCCCTGACGGGCCAGTTGCAGGGCGCAGGCGACGCCGACGATGCCGGCGCCCACCACGGCGATATCGGTTTCAGCGGTTTCGTGCATGTTCAGCCTTCCCGTTTACCGTCCAGCAGGCGCCGCAGTTGCAGCGGGTTGGCCTGTTGCAGGGCCTGTGGCAGCAGCGCATCGGGGAAGTCCTGGTAGCACACTGGGCGCAGGAAACGCAGGATCGCCGCTGTACCCACCGAAGTGGTGCGCGCATCGGTGGTGGCCGGGAACGGGCCGCCATGCACCATTGCGTCACACACCTCGACACCGGTCGGCCAGCCGTTGACCAGGATGCGCCCGGCCTTGCGCTCAAGGGTTGGCAGCAGCGCGCGGGCGCTGGCGATGTCGGCCTCATCCAGTTGCAGGGTGGCGGTCAGCTGGCCTTCCAGGTGTTCGGCCACCTGGCGTACCTGCTCATCGCTGGCGCAGGCCACGACCAACGATGCCGCGCCGAACACTTCGGCTTGCAACGCAGGGTCGGCCAGGAACGCTTCGGCCTGGGTGACGAACAGATGCGCCTGGCACTGGTTGGGGCCCTGGCCGACCTGGCCGTTGGCGGCCGCCTGCGCGTTGGGGTTGTGTGCCAGGGCGTCGACACCGTTCTGGTAGGCGCTGAAGATGCCTGCTGTGAGCATGGTCTGCGCTGCGGCTTGGTGCACGTGCTCGCTGGCGGCGCTGATAAAACGCTGCAGTGCCGGCCCCTGGCGGGCGATCACCAGGCCGGGGTTGGTGCAGAACTGGCCTGCACCCTGGGTCAGCGAGGCGACGAAACCTTGCGCCAGTGCCTCGGCGCGCGCCTGCAGCGCGGCATCGAACAGGAATACCGGGTTGATCGAACTCATCTCGGCGTACACCGGGATGGGTTCCGGGCGCGCCTGTGCCGCCTGGCACAAGGCCACCCCACCGCTGCGCGAGCCGGTGAAGCCAACCGCCTTGATGCGCGGGTCGCTGACCAGTGCGATGCCGACTTCGCGGCCAGCACCGTACAGCAACGAGAACACCCCGGCCGGCAGGCCACACAACTTCACCGCTTGTGCCACCGCCTGGCCGACCAGCTCGCTGGTGCCGGGGTGAGCGCCGTGGGCCTTGACCACTACCGGGCAGCCAGCGGCCAGGGCCGAGGCGGTATCGCCACCGGCCACCGAGAACGCCAGCGGGAAATTGCTGGCGCCGAACACAGCCACCGGCCCCAGGGCCACCTGGCGCTGGCGCAGGTCGGCGCGTGGCAACGGCTGGCGTTCGGGCAGGGCGTTGTCGACCCGCACGTCCAGCCATTCGCCGGCCCGAACCACGCGGGCGAAGGTGCGCAGCTGGGTGCAGGTTCGGCCGCGTTCGCCCTGGATGCGAGCCTTGGGCAGGCCGGTTTCGGCCACGGCCCGGTCGATCAGGGCATCGCCCAGCGCTTCGATCTGCGCGGCGATGGTTTCGAGAAAGTGGGCCCGTTGTTCGAGCGAGGTTTCGCGGTAGGCATCGAACGCCGCCCAGGCCAGGGCACAGGCCTGGGCTACGTGTTCGCCGGTGCCGCCGAGGTAGGCGGGTTGCAGTACCTGGCCGGTGGCCGGGTTGACCGCCTGGATGGCTTCGCGGCTGCCGGTTACCGGCGTCTGGCCGATGAGCAGGTTGCCTGTCAGGGTCATGGAGCCTCCTTGGGAAATCACATGCAATAGCAAGGGTGTACTGCTTACCCTGTGGGAGCGGCCGCGCCCGCGAACACCGGCGAAGCCGGTGCCATGCACCGCGGCGTTTACTTCGCGGGCATGCCCGCTCCCACAGGGGCCGCTGGATCAGGCCAGGTTCTGCTCGGCCGACCAGCTGGCGTACCAGGTGCGGAACAGGGCGTACTGCTGCTCGGCATAGTTGCGCTGGGCGTCGGTCAGGGCGTCGGTCTCGTTGAAATGCAGGCTGTATTCGCGATCGCCGTTGAGCACCATCAAATGCTTGTAGTACAGCACCAGGTCGCAGCCTTCATCGAACGACGACAGCACCGCCAACGCCGCTTCCAGCTCACGCGCCAGGCGGCGGGCGCGGGCGTCGCCCTTGGCCGCCTGCTTGCTCAGGCTGACCAGTTGCAGCACTTCACGCGGCAGGGCGTTGCCGATGCCGGTGATGGCACCGGTGGCGTTGCAGTTGACGAAGCCATGCACCACCTGGGTATCGACGCCGACCATCAGGGTCACGTCGTCGTCCTTGGAGGTGATGTGTTCGGCGGCGTAGCGCAGGTCGGCGCCACCGCCGAACTCTTTGAAACCGATCAGGTTGGGGTATGCGCTGCGCAGTTCGAAGAACAGGTCGGCGCGGGTGGCAAAGCCGTAGTAGGGGCTGTTGTAGATCACGGCCGGCAGCTTCGGTGCCGCGGCGAGAATGGCCGAGAAGTGGTGTTTTTGCGCGATCAGCGAGGCGCCGCGGCTAAGCACGCGGGGGATGACCATCAGCCCGGCGGCGCCAACCTTGGCGGCGTGGGCGGCATGCGCCACCGCCTCGCGGGTGTTCACCGCGCCAGTGCCGACGATGGTCGGGATGCCGGCGCCCACAAGGCGAGCCACGCCTTCCTGGCGCTCGGCCTCGGTCAGCAGCGGCCAGTCGCCCATCGAGCCGCAGTACACCACGGCGCTCATGCCGGCCTCAATCAGTTCACGGCCTTTGCGCACCAGCGCGTCGAAGTCCGGCTTGCGCTCGGCGGTGCACGGGGTCATCAGGGCGGGCATGGTGCCGGTGAAGATGTTGTTGTTCATGCAAGTTACTCCTGGCGAAATTCGGGTGGGTCAAAAGCCGGGGGCTCAGATGCCCCAGGCGAATGGGTCCTGTTCGTCGATCAGCAGGATGCTGTCGGCGGTCATGTAGGCGCGGCCGGTGATGAACGGGCGAATCCGCTCGCCGTCGCGCTGGTAGCGGCCCTGGAACTGGCTGCCGGTGATGCTGGCCTGCACCCAGGTCTGGCCCTCGGCCAGCTTGCCGTCGGCCGCCAGGCAGGCCAGCTTGGCGCTGGTGCCGGTGCCGCAGGGCGAGCGGTCGTAGGCCTTGCCGGGGCACATCACGAAGTTGCGGCTGTCGGCGTTGGCGTCGTCGGCAAACAGCTCGACGTGGTCGATGGGCGCGCCATGCTCGCCGGTAATGCCTTGCGCTTGCAGGGCGTTGAGCATGGCCCAGGTGTACGCGGTCAGGGCCTCGCGGTTATCCAGTTCAATGCGCTGGCCGTGTTCGGCAACCAGGAAGAACCAGTTGCCACCCCAGGCGATGTCGCCATGCACCACGCCGTGCCCGGGCACGTCCACCGCCACGTGCTGGCGGTAGCGGTAGGCGGGCACGTTGGCGACAGTGACGGCGCCGTCTTCATGCAAGGTGGCGCTGACCTGGCCGACCGGGGTGTCGATCTTGTGCACGCCGGGTGCGATCAGGCCCAGGTGCTGCAGCGAAGCGACCAGGCCGATGGTGCCGTGGCCGCACATGTTCAGGTAACCGGCGTTGTTGAAGAAGATCACCCCGCAGGTGGCGTCGGCAGACACTGGCGGGCAGTACAGCGCGCCCACCAGCACATCGTTGCCGCGTGGCTCCAGCAGGCAGGCGCGGCGCCACGGGTCGTGCAGCTCGCGCAGTTCGTCGCGCTGCTCGGCCATGCTGCGGCCGTACAATTGCGGGAAACCTTTCATCACCAGGCGGGTAGGTTCGCCGCCGGTGTGGGAGTCGATGACGTGAATCTGTTTCATGGGCTCGTCCATTCTTTGATCTGCAGGGTCTTGTGCTGTATAGGCTGGCCTCATCGCCGGCAAGCCAGCTCCCACAGGTATTGCATTGGCCTCTGGGGTATTGCTATTGCATGCGCCTCAAGGGCAGCGCAGCCCCTGTGGGAGCTGGCTTGCCGGCGATAGGGCCAGTAGCCTTCACCGAGCCAGCGCGGCCGGGCGTTGGCCTGCCAGCGGCTCTTGGATGGCTTCGCTTTCGTCCTCGCCTTCCAGGCGTACCAGGTGGGCAGGCACACCGGTAGCGGCACCCCAGTAGTAGATGCCCAGCGCACTCACAGCCACCGCCACCGTGTCGAGTGGGTGGCCAAGCACGCCCAGGCCGCCGAAGCTGCCCAGCCAGGACAGCAGGATGGTCACCGCGTAGAAGCCGATCAGCCACGCCGAGCTGCGCACTTGCTGGGCCAGGGTCAGGTGCTGGGTCGGTACGAAGCGTTTGCACACCAGGTACAGCACGAACATCACGATTTGCAGGGCCAGCAGCCAGGACACGGTGTTCCAGCCCGACCAGTACACGATCAGTGCGGCGATGATGAACGACAGGGGGCCCAGCACCGCCATGCCCTTGACCCGGAACGGGCGCGGCATCGCGGGGGCGTTGCGGCGCAGCGCGGCGACACTGATCGGGGCCACGGCATAGCTCAGCACCAGGGCTGCGGACACCACGTTGATCAGCGCCTCCCACGACGGGAAGGGCAGGGTCCAGAACACCGACAGCGCGAAGGTCAGCCACAGCGCCGGGCGCGGGATGCCGGACTCGGCGTCGATACGGGTGAAGTAGCGGAAGAAGGTGCCGGTTTGCGCCCAGCCATAGATCACCCGTGGGGTGGCGTTCATGTAGATGTTGCCGCAGCCACTGGGCGAGATCACGGCGTCGGCCACCACCAGGTAGGCCAGCCAGCCCACCCCCAGTGCCAGGGCGATATCACGGTAGGGCAGGGCCAGTTCCTTGGTTACGCTGGCCCAGCCGTTGGCCAGCATTTCGGTGGGTACGCTGCCGAGGAAGGCCAGTTGCAGCAGGGCGTAGATGGCGGTGGACAGCAGCACCGACAGGATCAGCGCAATCGGAATGGTGCGCTGCGGGTTCTTCACTTCGCTGGCCACTGAAATGATCGGTGTCAGGCCCAGGTAGGCGAAGATGATGCCACCGGCCGACACAGCCATCTCCACACCAGACAACCCGAACGGGGCAAAGCCTTGCACGGTGAAGTTCTGCGGCTTGAAGAAGGTGAACAGCACGCCGATCACCAGCAGCGGCACGATGAACTTGAACACGCTGATCAGGTTGTTGGCCTTGGCAAAGGTTTTCACGCTGCGGTAGTTGAGGAAGAAGAACAGCCCCAGCAAGGCGAACTGCACCAGCCAGCCAAGCACGGTGGGGTCACTGGAGCCGGCCTTGGTCAGTTCGGGAAACCAGGCGGCAGCATATTGGCGCGAAGCGACCACCTCGATGGCGATCAGGCTGGAGAAGGCGATCAGGGTGATGAAGCCCATCAGGTAGCCCAGCAGCGGGCCGTGCGAGTACACCGGGTAGCGCACCACGCCACCGGCGCGGGGCAGGGCGGCGCCCAGTTCGCAGTACACGATGCCCAGCAGCAGCACGGCGAAGCCGCCGAGGAACCAGGAGAGGATGCCGGCCGGGCCGGCGATGGCCGAAACGTGGCTGGCGGCGAACAGCCAGCCGGAGCCGAAAATGGCGCCGAGGCCGATGAAGGTGAGGTCCAGCAGCGATAACTGTTTCTTGAATTTGCCTGACATGGGTTCGCCTTTTTGTTGGTTATTGGATAGGCAGGTCTGATGTCACCAGGTGCGGCTTTCGGGCCGCGTTCTTGTAGGGCTTGGGCGGCTTGCGTGGGGCATAGAGTGGACCGATCGGGGCGGCGGTTCTTGATGGTTTTCTGCAAGGGGTATGACGAAATCGGCACAGTTGGGAAAAAGCAGTGGTCAGCCACAAGGGTGGGGAATAGGCTGTAGGCCATACCGTATAAGGGCTGTATGTATGTGTGAGTAGTGCCGGCCTCTTCGCGGGCTCGCCCGCTCCCACAGGTACAGCACAGGATTCGGGATTTGTGAGGTACCTGTGGGAGCGGGCATGCCCGCGAAAGGGCCGACAAAGCCAACAGAGATCGAGCAGATGACCGACACCCCCCTGGCACCCCTCTACCACTCCCTGGGCCAGCACCGTCCCGCCTCCCTCGAGGCCCTGCTGGCTGGTGTCTCGCTGTTGCTGCCGATCCTCGACGCCATCCCCAACGCTGCGATCTTCATCAAGGACCCGGCTGCCCGCTACGTGCTGGCCAACAACACCTTGGTCCAGCGCTGTGGCCTGAAGCGCCTGCAACCGTTGCTGGGCAAGACCAGCGCCGAAGTGTTTCCGGCGCAGCTCGGCCCCGGCTACACCGAACAGGACCGCCGTGTGCTCAAGGAGGGCCTGGTGCTGGAAGACCAGCTGGAGCTGCACTTGTACGGCAGCCGCGAGCCAGGCTGGTGCCTGACCCACAAACGCCCGTTGTACAACCAGGCGGGCGAGATCATTGGCCTGGTCGGCATCTCGGTCGACCTGCAGTCAGCGGCCGACAGCCACCCTGCGTACCAGCGCCTGGCCGCGGTGGACGAACATATCCGCCAGCATTTTCACCAGCCCATAAGCATGCGCGAGCTGACCCGCATCGCGGGCATTTCGGTGGCCCAGCTGGAGCGCTATTGCAAACGGGTATTCCACCTCACGCCACGGCAGATGATCCACAAGGCGCGCCTGGAGCACGCGCATCGCCTACTGCATTCAGAATTGCCGATCACTGAGGTTGCCATGTGCTGCGGCTACACCGACCACAGCGCCTTCAGCCGCCAGTTCAAGCAACTGACCGGCTTCACGCCGCGCCAATACCGCCAGGCGACCAGCGATCAGCCCGCCTGAAACAGTGCCTGCGCCTCGGCAAAGCACTGCTCGGCAATGGCCGAACGTGGCTCGCTGCGGCGCAGCAGCAGGCCGACCGGGCTGTGGATGGCGGCGTCGGCCACCGGCAGGATGCGCAGGTGCTCGCTGAGGTCTTCCAGGCCGCAGTCCAGTGGCATGATCGCGCAGCACATGCCGGTGTTGATGGCCTGGATCAGTTGGAAGCTCGAATCGCTTTCCAGCACCGCGTTGGGCTCCAGGCCACGGCTGCGAAAGCTCAGGTCCAGTGACTGGCGGTAGTGCATGCCTTTGCTCAGCAGCCCCAGGGGGATGTCGCCCAGCTCGGCCCAGCGCAAGGTGTCGCTGGCGAAGCGGAAGTGCCGGGTGTCGTGCAAAAGGCCCATGGTGGTGGTGCCCAGTTCGATCACTTCGAAGAAGCGGGTGTTGACCTGGTCCAGGTAACAGATACCCAGGTCGAGCTGGTTCCGGCTAAGGCCGTCGATGACCTGTTCCGAGCTCAGCGAACTGAGCTGGAAGTGCAGCTCCGGGTATTTTTCCCGCAGCGGCAGCAGCAGGTGCATGGGGTTGAAGCTGGCCAGCGGTACCGTGCCCAGGCGCAGGCTGCCGACCACCTGGCCGCGGCAGCTGGCCGCCTCGGCCTGCAGGCCGTCGTGCGCGGCGAGCAGGGTGCGGGCCCAGGCCAGAATGCGCTCGCCGGCTTCGGTAAAGCCTTCAAAGCGCTGGCCACGTTTGACCAGCACCAGGTCCAGTTCGTCCTCCAGGTTGCGCAGGCGCATGGAAAGCGTCGGCTGGGTGATATGGCACAGCGCCGCCGCCTGGCCGAAATGGCGGGTCTGGTCGAGGGCGATGAGGAACTTGAGCTGCTTGATGTCCATGGAAATGCCTGGCGTGCGGGGTGTGTTGACCTTAACCAACTCTGCGGTGGCTGGCCATTGTTTGATGGTGCCTGTGCGGGCCCTGTCGCTGGCAAGCCAGCTTCCGCTGGGATCGCGTCAGGGCTGACAGGTGTTTGTTACAAGAAATGCAGGGCCTGTGAGATCGAGCGCCGCCCGCGCGGCGCTTCGCGGGTAAACCCGCTCCGTTTGTTTCGGGCCAGTATTGCCTGTGCCGGACGCGCGCGACCGCCTTGTTTTTACGACGCGATATCGTGGCGGGCGCCAAGGCGTTCGCGCGAAAATCCCCCAGGCATAATTGGCCCGAAACAAACGTAGGAGCGGGTTTACCCGCGAAGCGCCGCGTGGGCGGCGCTCGATCTCACAGGCGCTGAAGATGCTGCGGCTACCTCCAGGCAGCGATAGAGCCTGTCGATGGAACGGTTCGCCATATCGATTGGACGCCCTCGGAGCATCCCCTTAGCGTGGCGAAAAGGCCATTCAAGGAGTTCCTGTTGTGCGCGTCCAACCCGATGCGGTCTTCGTACCGCTGAACATCGCCGTGCTGACTGTCAGCGATACCCGCACCTTCGACAACGACACCTCCGGCGAACTGCTGGCCAGCCGTTCGGTAGAGGTCGGCCACCGCCTGGTGGCACGGGCGCTGCTCAAGGACGACCTGTACAAGATCCGCGCCCAGGTGGCCACCTGGATTGCCGATGACCAGGTGCAGGCGGTGCTGATCACCGGCGGTACCGGTTTTACCGGCCGCGACAGCACGCCAGAGGCGGTCGGGTGCCTGCTGGACAAACGCATCGATGGCTTTGGCGAGCTGTTCCGCGCGTTGTCGATTCTGGATATCGGCAGCTCGACCGTGCAGAGCCGGGCGCTGGCCGGGCTGGCCAACCGCACGCTGGTGTGCTGCCTGCCGGGGTCTACCGGGGCTTGCCGTACAGCGTGGGAGGGGATCCTGGCCGAGCAGCTGGATGCCCGGCACCGGCCGTGCAACTTCGTCAAGCACCTGCTGCCTATCGAGGCCTGTGCAAGCCGGGGCTGATCGTTCGCCTGTACCGGCCCTATCGCCGGCAAGCCGGCTCCCACAGGTATTGCACAGGTTCTGAAATCTGTGTGGTCCCTGTGGGAGCTGGCTTGCCGGCGATAGGGCCCTTAGCTCAGCACATGCCCCGCCGGCAACAACGCCGGCGGCAACTGCTGTTCCCCCAACCCCGCCAGTACATCCCGCTCCACGGTCCGCACCAGGGCATCGGTCGGCAGGTCGTTTTCATCCCGCCCGAACGGGTCTTCCAGTTCGTTGCCAATCGCATCCAGGCCAAAGAACGTGTAGCCGACGAGGGTGGTGAACAGCGGCGCCAGCCAGCCCAGCGGCTCGGCCAGGGCAAACGGCAACAACAGGCAGAAGATGTAGATGGTGCGGTGCAACAACAGCGTGTAGGGAAACGGCAGTGGCGTGCCCTTGATGCGCTCGCAGGTGGCCTGCACCTCGGTCAGCCCCACCAGCCGCTGCTCCAGCAGGCTGTAACGCCAGTCAGTGATCTGTTGTCGCTCGGCCAGCCGCGAGCATTGGCTGCCTACCTCACGCAGGATACCGTCGCACACATTGTGCGGGCTGATCGCCTCGGGCCGGGGCAACCATGGGCGGGCGGCAGCCAGGTCGTCTTCGTTGCGCAACCGCGCATTCAGCGCATGGGCAAACCCGCACAGGCTGCGCAGCAGCTCTTGGCGTAGTGCTTCATCGCCGATCACCACGCTCTCACGCACGAACGAGCGGGTTTCGATGATGAGCTTGCCCCAGGCCTTGCGCCCTTCCCACCAACGGTCATAGCAGGCGTTGTTGCGAAAGCTCATGAAGATCGACAGCGACAGGCCCAGCAAGGTGAATGGGGTGGCGCTGACCGGGTAGAAAAACGCCGGGTAATGCCGCTCGACCAGCACGATCAATGCGGCCAGCAGGGTGACCGTCAGGCAGCGCAGGGCAATGCGCTTGATGATCGAACCCTTGAGGGTGAACAACACGCGCAACACATCGGGTGCGGGGTGGACGATCATGGCAATCCAGAGGCAGCTGCTCAGCCGCCGGTCATGTTCATGAAACGCAGGATCTGTACGTCACCACCGACTTCGAAGTGATGGCGGTAGGGCTTGAGGTGCAGCGAGTCGCGGATGGCCTTTTCCAGGCGGTCGGGGTCGCCCGGGTGGGCGCGCAGCACGTGCTTGAGGTCTACCGAATGCTCGTTGCCCAGGCACAGCAGCAGCCGGCCCTCGACGGTCAGGCGCACGCGGTTGCAGGTGGCGCAGAAGTTGTGGCTGTGCGGCGAAATGAAGCCGACCCGGGTGTTGGCCGCTTCGGCCAGGCGCCAGTAACGGGCCGGCCCCTGCGACGTTTCGGTAGACTCGACCAGGGTGAACTGTTCAGCCAGCAGCGCCCGTACTTCATCGCTGGAGCAGAACGACTCGCCACGTTCATGCTCGCTGATAACCCCCAGGGGCATTTCTTCGATGAAGGTGATGTCCAGCTCGCGGTCGATGGCAAAGCGCACCAGGTCGACCAGTTCATGGTCGTTGCGGCCCTTGAGCACCACGCAGTTGAGTTTGGTGCGCTTGAAGCCGGCCTGCCGGGCTGCGTCGATGCCGGCAATGACCTGGTGCAGGTCGCCGGTGCGGGTCAGTTGTTTGAAGCGGTCGGCGTCCAGGCTGTCGAGGCTGATGTTCAGGCGTGTAACGCCGGCGTCGAACAGCGGCTGGGCCAGGCGGCCAAGCTGCGAGCCGTTGCTGGTCAGGCACAGTTCGCGCAGGCCGGGCAGGGCGGCGATGCGCCCGCATAAGTCGACGATGCCCTGGCGCACCAGGGGTTCGCCACCGGTCAGGCGGATTTTGCGGGTGCCGAGGGCGACGAAACGCTCGGCCACCTGGAACAGTTCCTCCAGGCTGAGAATCTGCTGGCGCGGCAGGAACTGCATGTCTTCGGCCATGCAGTACACGCAACGGAAGTCGCAGCGGTCGGTGACCGACATCCGCAGGTAGTCGATTTTCCGGTTGAAGCCGTCGATCAGGGCCCGGCTGTTCTGTTCCACGTTCGCGCTCGCGTCTGGGAAGGGGGGGCATTTCTGTCCAAGCTATAACCTGGGCGCAGGGCCGTCAAATTGCTTTGTCCGACTGCATGATCGACGGTCTCTATCATGCGGCCTGGCAGCTCGTCGCCTGCCTGCCGTGATCGAAAGCGCTTATCACGCCGTAAGATCTTTCGATTGGACGCCCCGCCCCACGCTCCATAGGCTGAAACAAAGCACCGAAGCGTGAGGATTCACCGCATGAGCCAGGACGAACACATCAGGGACTACAAAGGCGCCGCCGCCGGCTGGGGGGCGCTGAAAAGCGTGACCAAGAGCTGGCTGGGCAGTGACAACGCCTTCAAGAACCTGCGGGCCATGCTCAAGACCAACCAGAACGGCGGCTTCGACTGCCCAGGCTGTGCCTGGGGCGAGTCGCCGGAAAGCGACATGGTCAAGTTCTGCGAAAACGGCGCCAAGGCGGTCAACTGGGAAGCCACCGGCCGCTCGGTGGACCCGGTCTTCTTTGCCAAGTACAGCGTCAGCGCGTTGAAGCAACAGACCGACTATTGGCTTGAATACCAAGGCCGCCTGACGCACCCGATGCGCTATGACGCAGCCACCGACCATTACGTGGAAACCACCTGGGCAGAAGCGTTCGAGCTGGTTGCCCGGCACCTGCGCGCACTGCAATCGCCGGACGAAGCCGAATTCTACACCTCGGGCCGGGCCAGCAATGAAGCGGCGTTTCTCTACCAGCTGTTCGTGCGTGCCTATGGCACCAACAATTTCCCGGACTGCTCCAACATGTGCCACGAAGCCAGCGGCTCGGGCATGTCGGAAACCCTGGGGGTGGGCAAAGGCACCGTGGTGTTTCACGACCTGGAACTGGCCGATGCCATTTTCGTGATTGGCCAGAACCCCGGCACCAACCACCCGCGCATGCTCGAACCGCTGCGTGAAGCGGTCAAGCGCGGTGCCCAGGTGGTGTGCTTCAACCCGCTCAAAGAGCGTGGCCTGGAGCGCTTCCAGCACCCGCAGCACCCGTTCGAAATGCTCAGCAATGGCTCTGAGCCGACTTCCAGCGCGTACTTCCGCCCAGCCTTGGGGGGCGACATGGCGGCCATGCGCGGTATTGCCAAGTTCCTTTTGCAGTGGGAACGCGAGGCCCAGGCCAAGGGCGAACCGCCGGTGTTCGACCACGCCTTCATCGCCGAGCATACCAGCGGTATCGATGGCTACCTGGCGGCGGTCGACGCCACGGCGTGGGAACACATCGTTGAGCAGTCTGGCCTGACCCTGGCCGAGATCGAACTGGCCGCGCGTATGTACCGCAAGGCCGAGCGGGTCATCATGTGCTGGGCCATGGGCGTGACGCAGCACCGCCATTCGGTGGCAACCGTGCAGGAAATCGTCAACCTGCAGCTTCTGCGCGGCAACGTCGGCAAGCCCGGCGCTGGCCTGTCGCCGGTGCGCGGCCACAGCAACGTGCAGGGCGACCGCACCATGGGCATTGACGAGAAGCCCCGGGCAGCACTGCTCGACGCCCTGGAAAAACGCTTCCGCTTCCGTGTGCCGCGTGCCCACGGGCACAATGCGGTGCTGGCGATAAAGGCCATGGAGGAGGGGCGGGCCAAGGTGTTCGTCGCCCTGGGCGGCAACTTTGCCCAAGCCACCCCGGATACGCCGCGTACCCATGCCGCGCTGCAAAAGTGTGCGCTGACTGTGCAGATTTCCACCAAGCTCAACCGCTCGCACCTGGTCACCGGCCGCGACGCGCTGATCCTGCCATGCCTGGGCCGCACCGAAATCGACCTGCAGGCCGCAGGGCCGCAGGGCGTGACCGTGGAAGACACCTTCAGCATGGTGCACCTCTCCCATGGCCAGTTGCGCCCGCGCTCGCCGCACATGCGTTCGGAGCCATGGATCATCGCCGGCATGGCCAAGGCCACGCTGGGCAATCAGCCGATCGACTGGGCCTATGCGGTGGCCGACTACAACCGCATCCGCGACATGATTGCCGACGTCATCCCCGGCTTCGCGCGTTTCAATGAACGCCTGAACAGCCCTGGCGGGTTCCACCTGGGTAACCACGCTGCCGAGCGCAACTTCCGCACGGCCACCGGCAAGGCGCGCTTCATGCCCCACACGCTGCCCGAGGCATTGGTCAACGCCAAGGTGCTGGCCCGCGGGGACAAGCCCGACCTGATCTTGCAGACCCTGCGTTCGCACGACCAGTACAACACCACCCTGTATGGCCTGGACGACCGCTACCGTGGGGTGTTCGGCCTGCGCGAAGTGGTGTTCGTCAACGAGGCCGATATCAGCCGCCTGGGCTTCGAACCGGGTGAGCACGTGGACCTGGTGTCGCTGTGGGAGGATGGTGTGGAGCGGCGGGTGTCGGGGTTCCGCCTGGTGGCGTATGACGTGCCGCAAGGGCAGGCGGCGGCTTACTACCCCGAGACCAACCCGCTGGTGCCGCTGGAGAGTTATGGCGAGGGGACGTACACCCCGACCTCGAAGTTTGTGGCGATCAAGCTGGAGAAGGCCGAGGCCGGGAACCGGATTGCGGCGGTGCTGGCTTCGGATTGACGGGCGCCTGCAAGGGCCCTGCGGCGGGCCCCGGAAGGCGCAGCATCTTCAGCGCCTGCGAGATCGAGCGCCGCCCGCGCGGCGCTTCGCGGGTAAACCCGCTCCTACGCTTGTTTCGGGCCAATTATTCCCGTGGGATTTGCGCGCGAACGCCTTGGCGCCCACCTCAATATCGCGCCGTACAAACAAGGCGGTCGCGCGCGCCTGGCACAGGATGGACTGGCCCGAAACAAACGGAGCGGGTTTACCCGCGAAGCGCCGCGCGGGCGGCGCTCGATCTCACAGGCGCTGCATATCTTCTGGCAACCACCTGTCAGCCCTGATGCAATCCCTGTGCGCCTTGCCGGCAATATGCCCCACAGCCATCAGCCACGGTTCACCGGTAAAGCCGTGGTGTACTTCATCTGCTCCATGGCAAAACTGGAGGTAATGTTCGACAACCCCTCGGTGCTGGTAATCAGCTTTTTGTAAAACCGGTCATACGCCGCAATATCCCCCACCACCACCCGCAGCATGTAGTCCCAGTCGCCAGACATGCGGTAGCACTCCATCACCTCCTCGAACCCGGTCACGGTCGCGGCAAACTGTGCCAGCCAGGCGCTGTCGTGGCGCTGGGTCTTGAGCTGGACGAACACCGTCAGCCCCAGCCCTAGCCGTTCAGGGGCCAGCAGGGCGACACGGCCGAGTATGTAGCCTTCTTCTTCCAGGCGCTTGACCCGCTTCCAGCACGGGGTGGTGGACAGGTTGACGGCTTCGGCCAAGTCCTTGAGCGACATCGAGGCATCGCGCTGAAGCAGGGTAAGAATGTGCTGGTCGAAGCTGTCCATATCGCGCGCTGGCCGTGCCGGAAAATATTTCACAGGTTACCCCAAGGCCAGGCGATTTGGCTTGTGCCATAGTGGCAGCTTTCATTCTGCCAATGGGCCTGACCATGTCCGACAAGCCGCGCAATTTCGCCACCCGTGCCATTCACGCTGGCGAGCAGTTCAGTGTTGCCGACAATGCCATTTTCCCGGCCATCGTCACCGCCAGCTCGTTCACCAAACGCAGCCTCGACGACAAGCCGGAGTACTCCTACAGCCGCGTCGGCAACCCTACCCGGCATGCCTACGAAACCTGCGTAGCGGCGCTGGAAGAGGGCGTGGGTGCCGTGGCCTGCGCCTCGGGGGTGAATGCCACCGCCACGGTACTGGAGCTGCTGCCCAAGGATGCCCACGTGGTCGTGATGAACGGCGTGTACGGGGGCACCTTCCGCATCCTCGAAGACTACCGCAGCCATACTTCAGGCCTGACCACCACCTATGTCGACCTCAACGACCTGGGCGCGGTGGCCGCGGCGATCAAGCCCGAAACCCAGTTGATCTGGATCGAGTCGCCGACCAACCCGTTGTTGCACCTGGTCGACATCAAGGCGGTGTGCGACCTGGCGCGGGCCAAGGGCATCCTCACCTGCATCGACAACACCTTCTGCTCGCCGTGGAACCAGCGCCCGATCAACTTGGGGGTGGACCTGGTGATGCACTCGGCCAGCAAATACATTGGCGGCCACTCTGACCTGACTGGCGGTGTGGTGGTCGCGGCCAATGACGCGCTGCTGGCGCGCCTGCGCCGCATCAGCATGGCCATCGGCGCGGTGCAAGGGCCGTTCGACTGTTACCTGGCCCTGCGCGGCCTCAAGACCCTGGATGTGCGCATGGAGCGCCAGTGCGCCAATGCCCTGCAGGTGGCGCGCTTTCTGGAAACCCACGCGCAGGTCGAGCAGGTGTATTACCCCGGGCTGGAAAGCCACCCGCAGCATGAACTGTGCAAGCGCCAGATGCGCAGTGGCGGCGCGGTGGTGGCGATGAAGGTCAAGGGCGACCGCGCCGCGCTCAACCGCCTGGTCGAGGCGCTGCAGATCTTTGTATTGGCCGACTCGCTGGGCGGGGTGGAGAGCATGATCAACCACTCGTGGAGCATGTCGCACTGCTCGCTGAGCCCGGAGCAGAAGGGTGTGATGGGCATCAGCGAGAACCTGCTGCGGCTGTCGGTGGGGATCGAGGATTACCGCGACCTGATCGAAGACCTGGATGGGGCGTTGAAAGCGCTGGTTGCTGTGTAAGGGCTTGCGGCCCTATCGCCGGCAAGCCAGCTCCCACAGGTGCATCACAGGTTCGCAGTACTGTGGGGCCCCTGTGGGAGCTGGCTTGCCGGCGATAGGGCCGGTCAATTCAAAGAAAATGGTCAGTCAGGATTTGGGCGGATGAATGATCCGTTCGATCTTGTCCTTGATCAGCAACCGCTCCTTGCGCAGGCGGTTGACGGCGTCGTCGTTGGTGCCGTTGCCTTCGGCGGCCACCACCTCCTTGTCTTTGGCGTTGTATTCCTTGTGCAGTGCATGCAGCGCCTGGTCGTTGTCCATCAGTGCCTGGAACTTCTCAGCGGTAATGTGCAGGTCAGCGAGCAGATCATGCGGAACTGGCATTTCTTCACCTCTGTCAGGGATTGGCGATTGGTCTTGACCACTGAGGATAGTCGTCTTTGCGCAGGTAGGGGACTTGGGTAGTCTGTCGCCTCTCTCCAGTGACCCGGAACCTGCGCCATGCCTCATCTGAACCTGGAATACAGCGACAACCTGCGCGAGTTGAACGTCGATACTTTGCTGCTACGCCTGAACCATGCCCTGGTCGGCAGTGTCCAGTTCTCCGACGAGGCCGACATCAAGAGCCGCGCCCAGGCCTTCGGCCAGTTTCGCGTCGGTACTGCGCCTGATGAGCGCGCCTTTGCCCAGGTGCGTCTGGCCATCCTCAGCGGGCGCTCGCCGGAGGTGAAGTGAAGACGAACTGTCCGACAGTCTGCTGAACGTGCTGCGTGAAGCCATCCCCGAGCAGCCCGGGCTGGACATCCAGTTGTGCGTGGAAGTGCTGGGCATTGATCGTGAGCCGTACGCCAAGGCCAGAATTCTCCCGACCCAGGCCTGACTTTCAGCGAGCCGACCAGAATTCTGCCAGGTCCGGCCGTCCAACCCGATTGCATCCACATAGGTCAGAATTTCGTTATCTAGGGATGCTCCGATCAACTCGCCGTGCGGAGGCGGTAAGTTGATATTTCCCCCATCACGCAGAGCTATCTATCGAAAAAGCGCTCGATGCGTCATGTTTTCAGGGGCTTTTCGCCGAGATTTCCCTTTTAAGCGCGCAGTTCACCCATACTCATCAGCTGTTTTCGAGCCATCCACAGGTTCGACAGGGCGAACAGTGTGGTCAACTGAGCTGTGTTTTTCATCAGCCCACGAAAACGCACTTTCACGTAACCGAACTGGCGCTTGATCACCCGAAACGGATGCTCGACCTTGGCACGTGTCTGAGCTTTGCAGTACTCGATCTTGCGCCTGGCCTTGTAGAGCACGCTGCGTTTGCTCAGCCTGGAATACGTGCTGCGCCGCGCTGCAATTTGCCAGATTACGTTACGGTGCTCATGCTCTTCATGCTTTAGCGTCTGCATACACCGCGTTTTCTTCGCCATGGAGCAGTTCGGCGGCCTGCGTGACATCGGCCACATTGGCAGCGGTGCCATGGGCGTGGTGAACCAGGCCGGACTCGACATCGGCACCGATGTGAGCCTTCATCCCGAATAAAAACTGGCCACCTTCCTTGGTCTGGTGCATCTCGGGATCGCGCTTGCCTTCTTCAGTCTTCGTCGAACTGGGGGCATGAACAATGGTGGCGTCGACGATGGTGCCTTAGCGCAGTGACAGGCCTTTTTCCTGTAAATAACCGTTGATGACCGCAAGGATCGCAGGTACCAACTGATGCTTTTCCAGCAAGTGCCGGATGTTCATGATCGTGGTGTCTTCGGGGATTGGAGCGCTCAGTGTCAGGCGTGCGAACTGGCGCATGGGCGTGATTTCGTAGAGTGCTTCTTCCATGGCTGGATCGCTCAGAGAGAACCAGTTCTGCAGCAGGTGGATGCGCAGCATGGTTTCCAGAGGATAGGGTTTTCTACCGCCTTCGGCCTTGGGGTAGACCGGCTCGATCAGCCCCAGCAGGCCCGCCCAGGGCACGACCTGATCCATTTCCAGCAAGGACGCGTTCGCGGCGGGTTTGCTTACGCTTGCTTGCGTACTCGAAGTCGGTATAGCTCATCTGGCTCATAGGCGGCTCGGATCAGGTGGTGCGGCGATTTTCGCATAACCTGGGGCAAATTCGGAGATTCCCTAAAGTGCATTTACTAATTGCTGTGATCATCGGCGGGCCTTTCTTAATTTTCCTCGAATATGTGTTTTAAGGGACGAGCTGCTAGCCGGGCCGGAGGCGTGGCTGCGAGCTGGGCTAAAGATAAATTCGGCGATTAGCTTTCCCCACCACGGGCCACTCGATTTTTTGTCTATCCAAAATTCAACAAGCTTTTGATGTTCGATAAACGAATAAAAATTGGCCTGGAATTATTTCTTGCTTATATGGCAAGAAAATTCTTACGTCGTATGGTGGGTGCTTCCTACAGGCGCTTCCCAAATATAAGTGTCTAGAGATAAATGTGTTGATCTATCGCATCGCTCGACGGTTACATAGGGGTATGGCGTTCCGGTGTGTGCGAGTGCGGAGTGATGTCAATGGCTCTGATTGCTCATTAAGTTAATTTTCGTGTTTCTGATGATTGGGCGGTGGTCAGGCTATTTCGGCGATCGTCATCTCGGGAAGCAGTTTCTGCGGAGTCATGGATGCAAAGCTTTTTTGAAACGCTTTATAGACGAGCTCACGATAGCCCTGATGCAGTCGCTTTTCGCTTTTTTGAGGGGGGGCAAGACATTTGTACGGAATTGACTTTTGGGCAGGTATACAGTCGGGTGTTGTTCCTGGCTGCACGCTTGGAACATCTGCAGCTACAAGGTGAGCGTATATTGCTTACCTGCAAATCGCAGCATTTCTTTGTGCTTGGTTTTTTGGCTTGCTTATTGGCAGGAAGCGTGGCTGTTCCAGCACCGCCCCCCACTCGTAAAGGGCACGCAGCGCGGCTCATGATGCTTATGGATGCTGCGGGTGTGCGAGCAGTTATCGGTGATATTGATCACTGTAATTTCAATCGGAATATTATTTATATTGATATTCAAGATGTGGTATTTTTTGATCATGTTGAGTGCGATGGCTTCGCTAGTTTGGGAGGTGATAAGGAAGCTATCGCGCTTTTACAGTTTACATCTGGATCTACATCGGATCCCAAAGGTGTGATGGTTACAGTTGGAGGTTTGATTCATAATTGTGAGGCTATTGCTGGCTCTATGGGTATCACCCCTGAGTCTTCAGTTCTTACAGCACTTCCCTTGTTTCATGATATGGGGTTGATAGGAGGAGTGCTGGTGCCAGTGTTCATCGGATGTGTAGGTAATTTTATGCAGCCTATGGAGTTTGTTCAGTTTCCAGAGCGGTGGCTACAGTATATATCTGACTATGGCATCACTATTAGTGGTGGCCCTAACTTTATCTACGAATTGGCCGTGCGCGGCATTTCCAATGAAAAATTTGTGCGCTGTGATTTGTCGCGCTGGCGTGTTGCATTCTGTGGTGCTGAACCCATACGACCAGGCACCATTGACCGCTTCTCCGCACGATTTGCCAGCGTCGGCTTTCGACCAGAGGCATTTTATCCCTGCTATGGAATGGCTGAGTCCACGTTGTTTGTCACTGGAAAACCTCTCGGTGCACTACCTGAGGTTTGCAATCTGCAAGGTCGGGTGTTGGTTAATTGTGGCGTGGCAAGAGGGGACACGCAGATTCGAATCGTCGATCCGCAAACGCAATTGTGTCTGCCGGACCAGCAGGTGGGCGAAATCTGGGTATCAAGTCCAAGTGTGGCAGCTGGATATTGGCAGCTGCCAGACTTGAGTGCGGAGGTTTTTCATGCGCGGCTTCGCGGGGACTCGCACAAATACCTGCGCACTGGCGATTTGGGGTTTTTGAAGGATCAAGCGCTATACCTGGTTGGGCGGCTGAAGGATCAACTGGTCGTGTACGGTAAGAAGTACGCGCCGAATGATCTTGAGGCAGAAGCACAGGCTAGCCATGAAGCACTTCGCGCAGATGGGGGGGCGGCCTTCGTGCTCAACGAAGAAGATGGCGACAAGGTGTTGCTTGTCTTCGAGCTTAAACGTGCCTGGCTGCGGCGTCCCGATGAGTGGCCGAAAGTTGACCGTGCCGTACGGCATGTAATCAGCAATGTTTTCGGATTGGCGCTGGAGGAACTGGTGCTGATCAGGCCTGGCAGTTTACCACGTACATCCAGTGGCAAAGTTCGGCGGCATCAATGCCGTCACGATTACAAGATAGGAGCACTGGAACGCGTTATCTAAGCAGGTCGTACAGACGGCCATCAATCCATCGGTCAACAGGGAATGTCATGAGTGCACTTGAGTTACTTCTGCGCGATGCGCTGGCCTCGCTGCTGGAAACAGAGCCAGCCAGCATCGGTTTTTCCAAACCATTCGACGAGCTCGGCGTGGACTCGCTCATCGCTCTGCGACTAGTGCGCCAGGTGGTTGAGCTTACGGGTATTGATATAGACATCGAATGCATTCTTGACTACTCATCAATCGAACAGTTGGCGCGTCACTTGACCGCGTGCCGTGGTGTCGACGGGATCGAACCGGTCTGACTGAGAGGCATAAGCTGTGAACGCACTGCCCGTTGCTGAAAACTGGTTTCCTCTTTCCTGTGCCCAGCGCAGTCGCTGGTTCATTTATCGCTTGGATCCCGGCATGAGGGGATGCCAGAACAATGGGCTCTCCGCTCGGGTGGAGGGCCACTTAGCGCTCGATGCCTTGCGTGAGGCCGTTATGCAACTGGTGGCTCGCCATCCCGCACTGCGGACTTGCTACCGAGAGCGTAATGGCGAGCCTCAGCAATGTGTTGCGCAAGACCTGCCAGTGACTGTGAGCGAACGATGGTTTGGAGCCGGGGACACTGCTGCGCTCGAACGTGAGATCGCCGCCGAGTTCGTCAAGCCGTTCGAGCTTGGCAGTGAGGCGTTGATACGCGCTACGCTCTATCACACTGATATGTGTTATTCGGTTTTGACCGTGGTATACGACCATATTGCGGTGGACGGCTGGTCCTACTGGCAACTTTTCGAGGAGCTGGGGCAACTATTGCAAGCTGGTGGTAAGGCGCAGCTGGCCCCTGTGTCCGCAAGCTACCGAGATTACGTGCATTGGCAGCGCAATTGGCTCACAAGCGACGAGGCGCAGGCTCAGTTCCGTTATTGGCAAGCGCAGTTAGTTGCACCGCTACCAACTTTGACGTTTCCTAGTGGGTACCATAAAGCCCGGAAGCACGGTAGCCAGCAGCAACGAACAAGCATTGAACTCCCCGGTGAGCTCAGCGAGTCGCTACGATCATTCTCGGTAGCTCATGCGTGCACCTTGCATGTTACCTTGTTGGCGGCCTATGCGCTTTTACTGCAACGTTATTTCGGCGCGGACGATCTAGTGATTGGTTGTCCCATGCCCGGTAGAACCGAGCCGACTTGGGATAAGGTGGTGGGTGATTTCGTAAACCCGCTGCCTTTACGCATTTGCCCAGTGCCTCATGCCACTGTCAGCCAGTTCATGAGTCAGGTACGTCGTACGGCGATGGGAGCGTTGGCCAACCAGGACTATCCGTTCTCGAGTTTGGTCGATCATTTTTGTTCTGAGCGTATTACGGGGCAACATCCGCTCTTTCAAACCACGTTCACGTTTCAGAAAGCCCGCCATGGACAAGCCGCGGCCGCCCTGATGACTTTGGGAAGCGGCAAGAGAGCAGAGCCGTGGGGAGGCGTTGCATTATCGTCTTTCCCGGTACAGCAGTCGGGCATAGGCGTAGCCTTTCCCCTGGCCTTGGAGACGCTCGAAGTCCCCTTCGGTATCCGTTTTGATTTCAAGTATTCGTCAGGGCATTTCGATAGCGAAGCCATGACCCGCTTGGCGGCGCACTTCGTTTGCTTGCTGCAGTCGCTGGTCAATTGCCCTGATCGGCCTATTGGTGAACTCGACATGTTGACGGAGGCTCAGTTCCAGCGCTTGCGTGACGGATGGATCGGCGTTAGAACGGCGCCGGCAAATGCATCTATCGCCCAGTTGTTCGACGCTCAGGCCAAGCGCACCCCTGACCGGCTGGCGCTGCGGTATGGGGACAATGGGTTGACTTACGCACAGCTCGACTGTCAGGCCAATCAATTGGCTCATCATCTCACTGAGTTGGGAGTGGTATCCGAGGATCTGGTTGGGTTATGCATTGACCGAGGGCTGTCAATGCTCGTGAGTGTGTTTGGCATCCTCAAAGCCGGAGCAGCCTATTTGCCATTGGATCCGGCCTATCCTGCAGATCGACTTGCATACATGATCGAGGATGGGCGCCCCCGGGTGGTGCTGACCTCCGCGCTGCTGCGCAAAACCTTGGCCACGCTCGAGGGATGTCCCGCGCTAGTGTGTCTTGACACGCTGGCCGATACTTTGCGCCGTTACCCGGCGCACGCTCCGCAATCTATTCAAGCACCAGCCAGTCTTGCCTATGTGATCTACACATCTGGATCCACGGGTAAACCGAAGGGCGTTGCGATCCCCCAAGCTGGCGCCGTGAACCTGATGGAAGCATTGCATGAGTATGTAGCCGACGTGGTGGGGCATACGGACGAACTACGTGTCGGCATGAATGCCTCGATCTCATTCGATGCATCCGTGCAGCAGTGGCTCATGCTGCTCAAGGGCGCTACCGTACATATGCTTCCTGCGGACATTCGTCACGACCCAGAGCAAATGGCATCGGTCGTCAATCCTATGGAGCTCGATGTATTGGACTGCACGCCGGCACAGTTGCCAGTGATCCTGGCTGCCATCGACCGTATGCCGCTCGCCCGCTGCCTATTCATTGGCGGTGAGGCGATTAATCAACGAAACTGGTCTCACCTGCGCGCTCGCAGCATGTTACGCAGTTTCAACCTCTATGGACTGACCGAGTCTACGGTCGATACGTTGATCTGCGACATTCAGGCTGCCAGTGAATCGCCCACTCTGGGGCGACCGATTCGAAATACTCGTGTATACGTGCTGGATCAAACTTTGAATCCGGTACCGGTCGGTGTTATTGGGGAGCTCTACATCGGTGGCGTAGGGCTGGCGCGCGGTTACGTGAGGCGTCCAGGGCTGAGTGCCGAACGTTTCATTGCCGACCCATTCAGTGAAGTCGCTGGAGCGAGAATGTACCGCACCGGTGACCTCGGCCGTTACCGTATCGATGGCGAGCTTGAGTACCTAGGGCGTATCGACCATCAAGTGAAGTTGCGTGGTCATCGTCTTGAGCTCGGCGAGATAGAGGCTGCATTGGCAGCGTTGCCGGAAATGAGTCAGGTCTGTGTGGCTGTCAGAGAAGACCAGCGGTGATCCTCAATTGGTTGCTTACTTGGTACCGGTTGCCGGTCGCACCTTGCCATCTCTAGTAGAGCTGCGTGCATCGCTTCTGAGCAAGCTCCCTGCGTTCATGGTTCCGGCCCGTTTCGTCGAGCTCTCGACCTTGCCCTTGTCGACCAACGGCAAGGTCAACAAGAAGGCTTTGCCTGCCCCAATACTGTGCGAGCTGCAGACTTGCCACGTAGAGCCGTCGACTGCAACCGAGAAGCTATTGGCGGCTATCTGGGAGGAGGTACTCAATCGCGAGCGCGTTGGCCGCGACGACGATTTTTTCGAGTTGGGCGGGCACTCACTGCATACAACCCAGGTGGCTGCGAGGGTGCATGAGGTACTCGGCATTGAGCCTACGTTGCGTGCATTGTTCGAGAATTCACGTCTCTGTGTCCAAGCTGCTGTTCTCGACAAGCTTGTTGACCCTAGTCTGCAGGCTTCAACACCAGAGCTGCAGGCGGGGCCGCGCCCCGCCAGGTTGCCATTGTCGTACGCGCAAGAGCGCTTATGGCTGCTGGAACAGATCGAAAATCTGGGGGCTGCTTACAATATCAGTGGTGCGCTACGGATTGCGGGGGCGTTGGACTTTCACGCCTTTGAACGAGCTATCAATGAGATCGTTCGGCGGCATGAGTCATTGCGCACTCTCATCATTGCCGATGATGAGACGATCAGGCAAGTCATCGCGCCAGCTCAAAGGTTCACCTTGGGTTACCAGAACCTGACAGGCTTGCCGGAGGCATTGCTTCGTGAGGAGGTTACCAAGCGAATACGGGAAGTGGCGCAACGAAGTTTCGATCTGGAGCATGGGCTGCCATTTCGTGTAGAACTGATCCAGTCACACGTTGATGAATATATCGCCGTAGTCAGCATGCACCATATCGTTTCGGACGGCTGGTCGCTGAGGATACTGTTCCGCGAGCTGGCTGTTCTGTATACGGCATTCGATCAAGGGCGTCCCTCCCCCTTGGCCGAGTTGTCCGTACAGTACGCGGATTTCGCGTTATGGCAACGCTCGAGGATGCGCGATCAGCACCTTGTTGGTCAGCTCGACTTCTGGAAGTCAAAGCTGTGTGGTATGCCCGCCACGCTGAATCTACCTCTGGACAGGCCCAGGCCGGCAATGCAGAGCTTTCGGGGGGCCAAGCATGTTTTCCAGATTGGTACGGAACTGACTCAGCGTTTAACAGTACTGGCACATGCGCACAATGCCACGCTGTTCATGCTCCTGCTGGCTGGGTTCCAGCATGTCCTGGCACGTTGGAGCGGCCAGGAAGATATTGTGGTTGGTACTCCGATGGCGGGTCGTACCCATCGCAGGATCGAAGCGTTGGTTGGTTTCTTCGTCAATGTTGTGGTGCTGCGCACGGATTTGTCTGGTGCACCGAGTCTGCGACAGTTGCTCCTGCGTACGAAGGAGACGGCCTTGCAGGCATACAGCCATCAGGATGTGCCATTCGAGCGACTTGTCGAGGAACTTAACCCCCGTCGCGACCTGTCGCGGCCACCGCTCGTCCAGGTCATGATCAACTCGATTCCAGCCACTGACAGCGCAGAGAGCATGAGTCTACCTGGCTTGAGCATCGAAGTGCTGCCTGCGGGTGAGGTCAGCGCCCGCTACGAGTTGATGTTACGCATTCAGGAGAAGAGCGATCAGGTTGAATGCTCCTTTGAATATGCAACCGATTTGTTCGATGCCTCTACCGTCGATTGGTTGGCCAAGCACTACTGCTCGATCCTCGAGCAGGGTGTAGCAGAGCCGGATCGCCCGTTGAGCGACTTAGAGCTGCCAGGCAGTGATCTCCAGTGCATGATCTTGTCCACTTCATGCCATGAGCCTGTGCAGAGTCTTGTCGAAGTTTTTTCCAGGCAGGTCAGGCGTGACCCGGCGGCTATTGCCTGTGAGCACCGCCAGGGCGGGGTGCGCTACGACAATCTGGATGCATGGGCCAGACGAATTACTCATAGCCTGCGGCGCAGTGGCGTTGCTCCTACGCAGGTAGTCGGCCTGCTGATGCATCCCGACCCGCTTGTGATCGCCGCGCTGCTGGGCATTTTCAGGTTGGGTGCGATATGCCTGCCTCTGGACCCTGGCCACACCAACGAACATCTGATGCAGCTCGCCGGTCAAGGCAAAGCGGTATTACTGATGGGTATTGATGAACGCGTGGTGGACCTCGCGCAGGAAGAGCGTCCAGCATCAGTGCTCAAGCAGGTGATCTTGCAAGCAGGCCTGGAAACGTTCGATCGGTTCCCTGCTCCGGATGTCGATGCGGTGTGTTTCCTGCTGCCAACCTGGAGCGAGCAGGGCCATCTCCGGTTACTGACCTTGACTCAGAGGATGATGATGCAGCGGCTGGTGGCAATGGCGCAGGCAGGCGCTCAGCGCGATGGTATGTCCTGCGTCGACGGCATCGCCTCGCTGTGCGACATGCTGATGCCACTACTTTCAGGAGGGTGCCTGTACCTGCATGAGCGGCACCAACGAGACTCAGCGAGGCAGGTCGTGTCCCTTGGCCTAGTTCGCCAGTTCGATCCGGCACTTTCTCCTGCAGACACGACGGTGCCCACCAGTGGGATTAATGGCGGACGGATCTATGTGCTGGACCATCAGATGGCTCCTCTGCCGCCCTACTTGGTGGGTGACCTCTACGCCGATACCACCTCTTGGACTCAGGGGTATCACGGGGACGACGACCGCGAGCTTTTGACCAGCCCGGCATTGCCGGGAGTACTCCTTCTGAGCATGGGCGTGCGTGGTCGTTGGCGGGCTGACGGTCAATTGGAAAGTCTCGACAAGTCGGGTCCGGCATGGCTGGATGGGGGCCCTTTTGACCCCGCACAGGTCGAAATGGCGCTGTGCGCTCAACCACAGATCCAAGAGGCCATGGTCCTCCTTGGTGAAAACACGGGGGGGTTGCGTCTAGTAGCTTACGTGACGCTTCGCGACAGGGCGGTGAACTGGCAGGTTGAGCTGGCATGGCGGGAATCAATCAAGCATCTCCTTCCTGCAGATCTGATGTCTGCCGAGTTGATAGTGGTAGAGCAACTGCCGCATAGGATGGATGAATCCCTCGAGATACTGGGGTCTACGAACCCAGAGCAAAGCAGGGCGACAATTACGCCTCCCCAGACCTCCGTTGAACGTAAGCTGGCCAAGTTGTGGAGTGATGTACTTGGCATTGATCAGGTAGGAGGCGAGGACAACTTCTTCAACCTGGGAGGCCATTCATTATTGGCAACGGTGGTCTTGTCGCGCATCCGCCAAGTATTCGGGGTCGAGTTGCCACTGCGTGCGCTTTTCGAGTCGGCCAGCCTGAGCGCGCTGGCCTTGCTTCTTACGCAGTCCCTAGAAGGCCTGGAGCGGGTCATTGAGGACAACGCCGACGAAGAAGTGGGCACCTTATAAGGAGCCCTCTTGCCACGCACCTGGTTTGAAATGGAGGAATCGCGAGATGGACACCCTTCGATCGACTGTCCCCACGGTTCGGTTGCATACCGAAGCTCGTAGGTATCTTGCAGTAAATTCAAGTCAAAGGCTTATTGCCCGCACGACCTTGTCACAAGTTCTGGCCAATATGAAAGACATGGATTTGGCGAAGGCTGCGTTGACCGTCTATGAAGGCGAAGTCTTGATCCGGTCATACAGCTATGCCGAGCTGCTCCAGCAGATCAGCCTCCTAGCTTGCTGGTTCGTTCGGGAGCAAGGAGTGACGCGCGGTGATCGGGTCATGGTGATGTCAAGCAATAGCGACCAGTCCTACGTCGCTCATTTGGCATTGATGTCCATAGGCGCGATAACTGTTCCGGTGAGTAATACCGAATCACCCGAGGTATTGCAGATCATCATCGATAAAGTCCGCCCATGTTTGTTGGTCACGGGGCGTGATGTTCGATCTGAGCTGACGCAGTTGGACGGAGACTTGACGCACGCCTTGCCCATGTTGCCGTTGGCAGTAGTAGAGAGCTGGGCGAGCGTTAACTGGCCTTTGATGGCAATCCAGCCTGATGACCCTGCAGTGATTCTGTTTACCTCCGGAACGACTTCATCGCCCAAAGGGGTATGCCTTAGCCACTACAACCTGCTGCTGAACGCTGAAGGCCTGAGCCGTGTTCACAACCTTGCCGACCGGTCCGTGCACATGTGCGTGTTGCCATTGTTTCACGCCAACGCATTTGGCTTCTCGATGGTTGCCTCGCTCTATGCTGCCAGTCACGTGGTGCTATGCGCCGGTCTGCCGGGGGCTGCGGTGTGGTCGATCCTGCGCGAGCACCGCGTCAATGTCATTTCGCTGGTGCCGGAGATCATCCGTGTACTGGCAAGCTGCCCTGAACCCCGGACCTCGCTACCTGACTTGCAATACGTGGTATCGGCAGCGGCGCCGCTTCCCCAGACGGTAGCCCACAGTTTTATGGGTAACACTGGCATAGACATCCATCAAGGCTATGGCATGAGCGAATGTGTGAACTTCGCGGCTTCGGTACCTTGGCATGTCAGTCCGGAAGATTTTTCCCGGGCCTGCAGACATTGGCAGGTGCTGAGCATCGGACCGGCAGTTTTCGGTTGCGAGATCAGGATCGTGCGAGCCGATGGCAGTCCGGCGAATGAAGAAGAGGAAGGAGAGATCGTCGTTAACGGCCATACGGTCATGCTTGGCTATTGGGGCGAGCCGGCCGCCACAGAAGCAGCCATGGGTGACGGTTACCTGCGTACAGGCGACTTGGGTTTTTTCGCCGCCTTGGACGGGCAGCGCTACATGTTCATCACCGGGCGTAAAAAGGAAATCATCATTCGCTACGGCGAGAATCTGTCGCCGTTGGTTATCGAAGCACAGCTCAATGCCTTGCGACACTTTGGGCGCTACGCGGTGACTGGGTTTGCCAATGAAATGGCAGGCGAAGAAATCGGCCTGTACCTGCACTGCGAGCCAACGGCTCAATTACAGCAGAGGGTCTTGGAATGCGTGCGCGCCTGTTCCCCTCGCTACCGGCCGAGGGTTGTCCTGTTGGGACGCGAGGCGATTCCCGCGACGCCCACCGGCAAGGTCAAGCGAGCGTTGTTGGCGGCAAGGTTTGCCGCCTATGAAAAACGTGTCTGCGCCAACGAGCCGAATGTTGTGATGATGGCATGAGCGCGATGAGTTTACCCACCGAGGAAGATGAAATGGAAAACAATCCCGGCTTTATTCCCTATCCGCTGGCTCATGGCTTGCTGTCGAGCATGGAGGATGATGAGTACCCCACGCAGCTATGGGGATGTACTTATGATCGTCTGCAGTTGCCTGACAGCGGAACACATTTTGGCTATGTCTACGAAGGAAAATTGACACTGCAGCATGCTTCCGGCACGTTCGGCATTCAGGCAGGCATGTATTTCGCCGCTCCCGGTCATGCGCAACTGCACGGTGAGGGGTCGGGGATTGCGATTACCCGGCTTGGCTTCAACGGGTTCTTCAATATCGGTGGTCCGGTCGAGGCACAAGGACGATTGAAGTACATCGATGGCTGTACCGACTCGCTTCTGTTACCGCCTGTAATGATGGGCGATAGCTGTTTGAATTTGCTGTATTTCCCTGCGGGTATCGACCAAACGCTGCACACTCATCCCTCTATGAGGGTTGGCATGGTCATACGCGGAAAAGGTGAGTGCATCACGCCCGATCGCGTCATCGCCCTGGAGCCTGGGCGAGTTTTCGTCATCCCGGCCGAGGGCAAGCATGGGTTTCGTACTCGTGAGAGCGAAATGTCGGTTATTGCTTACCACCCAGACAGCGACTTCGGCCCCACCCATGAATTTCATCCAATGATCAATCGCACCATTGTAGATGGTGTATCAGCAAACGCCATCGAAGCGATCAAGACCAAATAGACCAGTTATTAAACAGGTGTGTCTGTTCGACAGGCTGGCGAGCCTGTCGTTTCGGAGTGATGAGCAATGAAAGTAACCCCGTTACGTAACGACTTTGGCGTCATGATCAAACCGCAGCCAATGAGTGAGCGATGGCGCGATCTGGATCAGGCCCACCTCCAACAGTTGATCAAGACCAAAGGTGTTGTCCTGTTGCGAGGTTTTGATTTCGAGATCGCCGATTACGAGGCCTTCACTTTGAGGTTCGCGCAGAAGATGATTCCCAACCGAGAGACATTCGCGATACCCAACGGTAGCTACCGGGATCGCGAGGATGTGAGTGGAGATAGCCTCACCGCAACCGTAAACCTGCACAAGGGACCTATTGGATGGCACAGCGAAGACTGCCACTTGCCCACTAGTCCCCATTTGCTATTTCTGTATTGCGAAAGTCCGCCTCTGCGTGGTGGAGCTACATTGCTCACAGATGGAATTGAAATTTTTTCTCAATGTGACGAGAACATTCGCGACTTTTTAACCCGTCATGCTCATTTGCACACTTGGACACTGCCGTCCGCCTCGGTTGCCAGGATGTTGGGCGTTGCGCTGCAGAACGTGGAGGAAGCGATCTGTCGCCTGGTTGAAAGTCTTCCGACGGGGCAGAAACTGGAAATCGAGTTCACCACCGAGCACATCATCGCCAGGTTCACCGAGCCCTTGGCGCGGATCACGCGATGGTCGCAGCACAAAGCTTTTTGCAATCGCCTATTGCTTTATCGTGTATTGCGTCAGGCCAAGTTGCGTGAGGGTGCGGCATCGAGTGTGGTCGACCCGACGCCAAGCGAAGATTTCGAGGACGTGTTGCGCGTCATCGATAGCCTGGCTTACCTCAGTGCTTACCATGTGCACTGGCAGTCTAGGGATTTGGTGGTATTTGATAACACACGGATCATGCATGCCCGCGCGCCGATTCTGGATGAGCAGCGCAGGATTCTTATACGTAGTTGCATTGCGAACTTTTAGGAGTGTTGCAGCATGATCATCCGGGAAACTGAAACTCAGGATTGGGAAATACTGAGGTCCATTCGACTGCAGGCATTATCAGCCTCGCCCACTGCATTCGGTGTCCGCTATGAGGATGCCGCCAACAATAGCGACGAGCGCTGGAAGGTTCTGGCCTCATCACAACATCCCCCCT
This sequence comes from Pseudomonas sp. CJQ_9, assembly GCF_043106615.1. Taxonomy (NCBI): domain Bacteria; kingdom Pseudomonadati; phylum Pseudomonadota; class Gammaproteobacteria; order Pseudomonadales; family Pseudomonadaceae; genus Pseudomonas; species Pseudomonas sp. CJQ_9. Next base: position 32,397 of record NZ_JBICMS010000062.1, read on the forward strand.
ATTTCTGGTTGGCGCTTGAGCAGGAAATGCCTGTCGGCATGGTAGGTGCCAGCCTTGATGAGCAGCGGCGTTTCACTCTGATCGGCATGTGGGTAAACCCTCAATGGCGGGGCACTGATATTGCGCAGCGCCTGGTGCAGCAAGTCAAGGCGCGGGCGACGAAGCTTGGCTTTGCGCACATCGTCCTAGGCGTTTCTCCCGAGAACGCTCGCGCAGTGCGCTTCTACCAGCGTCAAGGATTTGCCTTCATTGAGGAATACGAGTGGCTGAACAGCCATCCGTACATAAGGCTGCAACTGATGAAATGTGCAGACAGGGGAATGCTCTGAATCAGTGTGGACACGCCTCTAGTGGGTAAGGAATGTCCTCTTAATCGAACATAAACGCTTGGATGCAGTTTACCGATGATCAACACAATATTTGCGTTGCTGGCTGAACGAGGTATTCGCCTGTGGTTGAACAATGATGATCTCAACTACAAAGCCCCCAAAGGGGCGCTGACCGACTCGCTGAAAACGCTGATCGTCCAGCACAAGGCCGATCTGATCCAGTTTCTCAAGCAACAGGATGACGATGGGCCCCGGAGGTATTTGCCTGTTGGCAGGCGCGGCGTCAACAGCACCCATCCGCTGTCTTTCGGTCAACAGCGGTTATGGTTGCTGGATCGAATGAACAACGGCAGCGCGCACTACAACATGCCGTGCGCATTGCGCCTAACCGGCAAGTTGGATATTGACGCGCTCGGCCATGCCTTCACACGCATTCTTGAGCGTCATGAAAGCCTGCGCACCTGCTTCGTGGCCGATAGCGACGATGAGCCTCGCCAGGTCTTCATGCCGGCGACGACGTTTCAGGTGCGCCAGCGTGACCTATGCTGCGTTGCCGTCAACGACGTTGCGGCTGTCGTCGATGAAATGATGTTGGATGAGGCCAGCAAGCCTTTCGACCTGAGCACGGATATCATGCTTCGCGTCATGTTGCTCGTTTTAGGCAATGACGAACATGTGTTGCTTGTCACGCTGCACCATATTGCGTGCGATGGATGGTCGATAAGACTGTTGGTCAAGGAGTTCTGTACGCTTTACAGTGCCCGTGTGCAAGAGTTCGACGATTTGCTCGAGTCGCTGCCGATCCAGTATGCCGACTATGCCGATTGGCAACGAAGCGGATTGCAGGCGGTTGTTCTGGATCAACAACTTGAATACTGGAAGCATAAGCTGGCGGGACTGCCTGCTGTGCACAACCTGCCGCTCGACCATCCGCGGCCGGTCAGCCAGACCTTCCTCGGCAGTACCTGTGAGTGCCATCTCAACTCTATTGCGTTGGCGCGTCTGCGCGATTTCTGCCGATTATCTGGCGCAACCCTGTTCATGGGGCTGCATGCGGCGTTTGCTGCTTTGTTGTCTCGCTATAGCAACGAAACGGATATCGTGATCGGCACGCCCATCGCCAATCGTGAACAGCCCGAAGTGGCGAACCTGATAGGTTTTTTCGTCAATACCTTAGTATTGCGTAGCGACCTGTCCGGTGAAATGTCGTTTGCTGCGTTGATGGAACAGAGTAAGCGCTTGTTGCTGGAAGCCTATGAGCATCAGCAAGTACCGTTCGAACGGATTGTGGAATGTCTTCAACCCGAGCGCAGTCTCAGTCACTCGACATTGTTCCAGGTCATGCTGGTACTGCACAACGATGAACAAGCCGCATTGGGGTTGCCGGAACTGCAGCTTGAAATCATGCCGCCATCACAAGTGACCACCAAGTACGATCTCACGCTGAAGGTGGGGGAAGATGTCCGCGGGCTCTCGTTGACCTGGGAGTACAACACCGATTTGTTCGAAGATGCAACCATTGGCCGAATGGCGCGGCATTTTGAACATCTGCTGGACAGCATGCTGGAATGTCCGACTGCGCCGGTGTTCAGCCTGGACCTGCTTGATGAGTGCGAGCGACGGCAACTACTGCTCGATTGGAACTGCACAACCGTGCCGATGAACATGGGTGAGCAATTGCATCGTCTATTCGAGGCACAAGTGGTCAAACATCCTGAGCGCAGAGCGATATTCGATGCCTGCAATAGCCTTGGGTATGCGGCATTGAACAGGGCAGCCAATGGCTTGGCCCACATCTTGATCGAGTCGGGCATCCGTCCTGGCGATCCGGTGCCGCTGATGATGACCGGCGGTTGTGTCGTTCCCTTGGCGATGCTGGCAGTGATGAAAGCAGGTGGAATGTTCGCACCGATCGATATGCGCTGGCCCGAGCAGCGGGTTCGTTCTGTGATGCAGCAACTATCTCCCCGTGTCGTGCTGCAGGACGCACTGGTGGGGAATCGCTTCGGTACAACCTGGCCCGTCATTGTGGTCGATCTGCAGCGGCTGCCCGATCGAGCTGACAATCCGTGCGTGAACCTGTCCCCTGACGCTCCAATCTATGTGATTCACACCTCCGGTTCGACCGGGGAACCTAAAGGTGCCATCAATCGGCATGTCGGTATTGTCAACCGTCTGCGTTTCATGAACCGCTACTTCGCTGCCTGTGATGAGGTAGTGATGCAAACCACTCACCACTGTTTCGACTCCAGTGTCTGGCAGTTTTTCTGGCCTCTGTTGAGTGGTGGCAGCTGCTTTATTCCTGACCCTGACGAGGATTTTGACGCTGTAGGCTTGCAGACTGCCATTGCTCGGCATCAGGTGACGGTAACGGACTTCACTCCTTCGTTGTTTGCAGCATTTGTCGAGGGTCTTGAAGCAGAAAACTGGCCACGAGCGCCGCTGGCAACGCTAAAGGCTCTCGTGGTGGGTGGTGAAGCTATTGTCGTTGAGCCCGCCAGGCGCTTTGGGCAAGCCTACCCCGATGTCGATCTGATCAATGCGTACGGCCCGACCGAAACTGCCATAGGTGTCGTGTTCTACAGGATTCCGGCCCAGGCCCCTGAGCGGATCCCCATTGGCAAACCTATCGACAACGTCCAGGTTTATGTTCTCGACCGCAACTGCTCACCGGTTCCGGTGGGTGTTCCCGGCGAGCTTTACATTGCGGGGGCGTGCATGGGGGCAGGTTACTGGAATGCAGCCGAACAGACAGAATTCGCATTCGTGGCGAATCCGTTCCACATTTCGGCAGACCCTTCGAGCAGTTCACGCATGTATCGTACGGGCGATCTCGTCCGTTGGCTGGCCGATGGCAATCTGGACTATCTCGGGCGAATGGATAAGCAGGTCAAGATACGAGGGATGCGTATCGAACCGGCTGAGATCGAGAAGCAGCTTGTTGCGCAGCCTGGCGTCGTTCAGACCGTGGTCACGGTCCGCCAGTCGAGTGACAAGCTCCTGGTTGCTTTCATCGTGCTCGATGATAGGGGCCCGTTGACGAAGGCGAACGCATCGCAAGTGTTACGTCAGCAGCTACAGAGAGTCTTGCCCGACTACATGGTGCCAGCCGCTATCACAGTGGTAGAAAGCCTGCCGCTGTCAGCCAGTGGCAAAGTCGATCACAAAGCATTGGCGTTGATAGACGACTATACATCGCAGCTTGAACATGTTGCGCCACGTACTTACCTCGAGCGGATCATATGCGACATCTGGCAGGAGCTGCTGGGGGCGGAGAGGGTGGGGGTATACGACAACTTCTTCGAGCTGGGCGGGCACTCTCTGACTGCCACGCGTTTGGTGTCCCGTCTGGGTAAGACGCTTGGTGTCAAATTGCCGCTCAGGACAGTGTTCAGCGACCAGACACCCGAAGCGTTAGCACACACATTGAGCATGCTTGATGGGGGAGCACGCCAGCCGTCCTTGCGCGCCGTAGTGACGGGTGACAGGGTTCCGTTGTCGTTTGCGCAGCAACGTCTTTGGTTGCTGGACCATATCGATGGTGGCAGCGAACACTACAACATGCCCTGCGCGCTCAGGTTATCGGGGAAGCCCGATTTCGATGCGCTTACATGCGCGTTTCATGCGTTGATCGAACGCCATGAAAGCCTGCGCACCTGTTTTCATGCCGATGCACTAGGGCAGCCATACCAAGTCGTACAGCCAATAACCGAATTCTCGGTATGCCAGACTGACCTGAGTTCCTTCGATGAGTCGACCATGCAAAGCTGCGTCGATGAACTGATCCGGGATGAAGCGAGCAGTTCATTCGCCTTGGATCGCGATCTGATGATTCGGGCTCATCTGATCACCCTGGCCACTGACCAGTTCATTCTGTTGGTCACCCTGCATCACATCGCGTCCGATGGTTGGTCAACTGCGATCCTGGTTCAGGATTTGGCGCGACTGTACAGTGCTTTTGCTCAAGGTCTCGACAACCCTCTACTGCCACTGCAGGTGCAATACAGCGATTATGCGCAGTGGCAGCGCAACTACCTGCAAGGGGAGGTACTTGATGCGCAACTGAACTATTGGCGCCGGCAACTGGCCAATCTACCGATTGCCCACAGCGTGGCGCTCGACCATCCACGCCCCCATGTTCAGAGCTTTAAAGGTGCGACCCTGCGTACGCGCATTAGTGCTTCGGTTGCAAAGGCAATCAGCCGCCTTTGTCATGCCCAAGGTGCGACGCTGTTCATGGGGTTGCATTCGATATTCTCGGTGCTGCTATCGCGCTACAGTGGGGAAACCGACGTCATCGTCGGAACGCCGATCGCAAACCGTGAGCAAGTGGAGATCGCCTCGCTGATTGGTTGTTTCGTCAATACATTGGTATTGCGTAGCGACTTGTCCGGGGACCCGACGTTCTCCGAGTTGCTGAGGCGGAACAGAGAAATGCTGCTGGATTCCTACACCCATCAGCAGCTGCCATTCGAGCAGATCGTTGAAGCACTCCAACCTGATCGGCATATGAATCATGCAACCTTATTCCAGTTCATGCTGGTCTTGCAGAACAATGATGGTGCTCGCCTAGATTTGCCTGGCATGACGCTTGAGACGCTGGAACAGGATACCGGTATCGCCAAATACGATCTGACGCTCTTCGTGACTGAACGCCTCGGTGGGTTGGATCTCGCTTGGGAATACAACATCGATATATTCAACTCTCGGACAATTGACGGTTTTGCGCGTCATTTTGCGGTGCTTCTGGAATCGTTCAGCCATGACCCGCACCAATCGATAGCGAACGTGCCGCTGATGAGCGAGAACGAGCGACAGGAGCTGTGGAATCTGGGAGCGACTGGAATTCCTCTGGATGTGGCTTTCACTCCCCGGTTGCTGCCGTCGCGGTTTATTGAGCAGGCGAAGCGCCAAGGTGACAGGATCGCAGTCAAGATGGCGGATAAGGCACTGAGCTATCAGTCACTGGAAGTGCTCAGCGCGTGTTTGGGGCGACGCCTTATAGCGGCAGGTTGTAGGCCGAACGCACTGGTTGCGATCGTCATGGAAAAAGGCTGGGAGCAAATAGTGGGAGTGCTCGGTATCTTGCGCTCCGGCGCTGCTTACTTGCCTGTGGACGCGAAATTGCCGGTCGAACGTATACATTTGTTGCTGGAACTGGGGGAAATCCGTCATGTTGTCGCGACCCATGAGCAGGCTCGCAGATTGTTCAGAAACTGCGACCGGTCTGTCATTTGCGTCGATGAGGATTTGTCAGAGCACGATATCCTTGGCAGCGGGGATGAGTTGGACCGCCGTGCCGGTGTGGATGATCTTGCCTATGTGATTTTTACCTCAGGGTCGACGGGCGCTCCCAAAGGCGTGATGATTACGCACCGCGGAGCATCCAATACCATTGATGATCTTTGTGTGCGTTTTGCTATCAATGACAGTGACAGTGTGCTGGCGCTATCGAACTTGAGTTTTGACCTTTCGGTTTTCGATATCTTCGGGTTGTTATCGGTGGGCGGTACAGTGGTGCTACCGCAAGTGCACGAGGCCAAGGATGCTGTTGCCTGGAGCCGTTACCTGGAACAGGAGTCGATCACGATCTGGAATACCGTTCCAGCTTACATGCAGCTGCTGACAAAGATCGAGTCGTCTGCGCTCAATCCATCATTACGACTGATCATGATGGCAGGAGATCGGATTGCCATTGATTTGCCGGCACGCATCGCCGAACGCTTTCCCAACGCCCGTCAGATCAACCTGGGGGGCAATACCGAGGCTTCGATTTTCTCTTGCGTCTATTACATCGACGATGTCAACTACTTTGGCAAGAGCGTGCCCTACGGCAAGGCGCTGACCAATCAGCACATTTTCGTTTTCGGTAGTGACTTGCTTCCGGCTCCCTACGGCGTAGCAGGTGAAATCTACATCGGTGGAGCAGGGGTTTCGCCTGGCTATTGGCGGGATGCGGCGAAAACCGTCAGCAGCTTCATCGAACATCCGTTGACGGGAGAGCGGATGTACAAGACGGGGGATATGGGGCGTCTGTTACGCGACGGCAACATAGAGTTCATTGGCCGTAAGGATTTCCAAGTCAAAGTGCGCGGATACCGTATCGAGCTGGGGGAGATCGATAATGCTCTGCTCGAGCACGCATGTATCAAGGACGCAGTGACAGCAACCTACCAACGTGCAGACGATGACTGCCGGTTGGTAATTTATGTCGTACCGCATGCCCATATCGCCGGGACATGGACCGCAGAGCAACTGATCAACGAATTGCGTCTGCATCTGAGCAGAAGTTTGCCCGATTACATGCAGCCTTCTGCGTTCATGCTTCTGGCAGGATTGCCGTTATCAGCCAATGGCAAGGTTGACCGCAAGGCATTACCAGACCCTGACCTTGGGCTTGTACGGCAGCAGCTATCGGCACCTAGTACGAGCATGGAGAAACGGCTTTGTGAAATATGGCAAACCGTACTGGGTATTGACCATATTGGTACGAACGAAAACTTCTTTGAGCTGGGAGGACACTCTTTACTGGTGATGCAGGTGATCGCCAGCCTGCAGCAACATGGTATCACCGCTACAGCTCGGCAAGTCTTTACTGCACATACGCTGGCACATCTGGCCGCATTGCTCCAGGAATCTGAAATGACGCGCGGATTCGTAGCACCAATCAATGCGATTCCTGTGGGGTGCACTCAACTGACCCCCGCGATGCTGCCTTTGGTTGAACTGGACAACGAAGCGCTTGGGCGTCTGATGGCGCAGGTGCCGGGCGGAGCGATGAACATCCAGGATATCTACCCGCTGGGGCCGTTGCAGGAAGGCATGCTTTTCCATAACCAGTTGAGCCCTGAGTCAGATCCTTATGTTGTTACCACGCTGATCAAGCTGGCGGGTAGCGCAAATCTCGAGATGTTCATCGAAGCGGTTCAGCAGTTGGTCGATCGTCATGATGTACTGCGCTCGGCATTTTTGTGGAAAAGCTTGCCGCAACCTGTACAGGTCGTGTTGCGTCAGGTCACGCTGCCCGTATTCGCCGTCGAACTGGACAGTGAGCAAGAGACGCTGGAATACATGTACCAGCTGGCTGGGCCACAAAATCAGAGAATGAACCTGGAGGCTGCTCCGCTGCTTACATTGCATGTGGCGCCCCAAGAGAACAGTTATCTGATATTGGTTCGCCTGCATCACATCATTTTCGATCATGTGGGCATGGAAATCCTCCTGCGAGAGCTGCAGTTGTTACGCGAAGGTCACGCGGATCGGCTCGCTCCGACGCTCCCCTATCGCGAGTTCATCGCCCATTTGGGTCATCATGATCATGATCAAGCCTTGGCTTATTTCCGGCGTACGCTGGGCGACGTTCGCAGCCCGACGATTGCTTTTGGCCTGAGCGATACGCATGGTGATGGAAGCACGATTGTAGAACTGCGAGAGTCCGTTGCGCAGGGCATGGATGAGCGTCTGCGTAGCCTGGCCAGACAGATGCAAGTTACCCCTGCAACACTTTTCCATGTCGCCTGGGCCTTGGTACTGGCGGATGCGTGCGAACAAGAGGATGTGGTGTTCGGCTCAGTGGTATCCGGACGCTTGCAAGGAACCTGTGGAGTGGACGGTACGCTTGGGTTGTTCATCAACAGCTTGCCGGTTCGCATCGGCTTGGTTGGCCTAGATGCATCGCAACTGGTCAGGCACACCCATCAGGTTCTGCTCGACTTGTTCCCCCATGAGCATGCCTCGCTTGCCCAGGTTCAGCAGTGCGCTGTGCTGGCCAATGCAGGCCCGCTATTCAACACCTTGCTCAATTGCCGCCATTCCAACAGAGATCCGTCATTCGAGGTGCTGGCAGGGCAGGAGCGCACCAGCTATCCCGTGTATCTGGGCGTCGATGATTATGCTGATGAGTTCGTTTTGGACTTGCAGATTGATGGGTCGATCGATGGCCAGCATTTGATGGATTGTATGCAGTGCGCCCTACTCAGGCTTGTGGAAGCACTGGAAACTCGCTCGTGCAAGCCTGTGGCGCAGATGAAATTCATTGATGAGTCCAGGCGTGCCAGTTGGCCAACGCCCCACTCGCCTGCTGTTCAGCCGTCGGCTCCCGATCTGCCTGCCTTGGTGGATCCATCGTTGATGGCAAGTTTAGCAGGGATCTGGGCTCAGTTACTGGAAATCGAACCGCCAAAAGCTGATGACGACTTTTTCGAGTTGGGTGGTAATTCGCTTCTTGTCATGCGTCTGGTGGCGCGGGTGGCAATGGTTTGGGGCGTCGAGCTACCCATGCCGCAGGTTTTCGCTACACCGACCTTGGCTGCGCTTGCCCAGCATGTCGTCTTTCTGCGCCGCCAGGCATGAGGTGCCCGCCCCATTCTGTAACCGAGGCCAATATGCGTGCTACGCAATTACACTTGAAAGGCGTCGTATCAAATTCCAAGGAGAAGGAAGCCAGATGATAGCAAGCCGCAATACCCTCGAGCTCTCACTGCGACTAGGCTGTGCCAACGATCAGTTGGACGCCTGGATCGCCTTCTGCTGGAGACGATACTGACATCATGAATTTTCTGTCTTATTTATACGGACGTTCATGGTCACTTCTGCTGGCATCCTGCGTTGCAAGTCTGATCGCCGGTGCAAGCGGCGTGGCACTCGTCGCCTTGATGACCCGAACCCATGCGAGTGCGGCGGCACAAGTGGCCGAACTGTTTTTCAGCGTCTGTGTGCTGCATCTGTTCGCTCGCACGCTTACCCAGATCATCCTGCTCAAGCTGACCCAGAGTTCGATCCTGAACATCCGTCTGGACATGAGTGGCAAGCTATTGTCCGCGCGTCTCGCTCAACTCAACCAACAAGGCAAGGCGGAATTGCTGACGATCCTGACCCGGGATATCGAATCACTGATCGCGGCCATGACCTTGATTCCGATGGTCTTGACGTATTCGGCAATTCTTATCGGGTGTCTGGCTTATATGGCCTGGCTGGCTTGGGATCTGTTTCTGGTATTTCTAGCGTCCCTCTTGCTCGGCGCTATAACTTATTACTATCTTAAACTTCCTGTGTTGAACCGTCTGGTAAATCTGCGTAGGGAAGTGGGGCGGCTATATGGTCACTTTCATGACCTGGTCGAAGGACGGCGCGAGCTGCAACTCAATATCAATCGTGGGCGTCGCTTCATTGAAGAAGTGTTGCAGGCCGATGCCATAAGTCTCAAGAAGTCGCATGTCGATACTTATTCCAGGTTGGCATTGGTTGCTAATTTTGGTGATGTTCTATTCTATTTGGTGATTGGCGGGCTGTTATTCATTGTTCCGCAATTTCTTGAGTATGAAGCTTCAGTGCTTACAGCGTTCTCAATAGTTGTGCTGTATCTGATGGGCCCGTTGAGCACGATCATGAACGCGATACCTGTGATTACTGAGGGCACGGTTGCTTACCACCAGTTGTACAAGCTCAATGCCACTCTGTGCAGTGATGTACAGCCGGAAAGCACACTCACCAATCCATTCCCAGGCCCAGGCTTCGTTTCACTTGTTCTGCAGGGGGTTACCCATCATTATCCCAGCGATAGTGAGGATGAGCGTTTCCCTCTCGGGCCGCTGAACCTCAAAATCGAGGCAGGCGAGATCCTCTTCATTGTGGGTGGCAACGGCAGTGGAAAAACGACACTGGCGATGTTACTGCTTGGCCTGTATCAGCCCGAACAAGGCAGTATGTGGCTTAATGGGATGTCTGTTACAAGTCACAATCTACAGGCTTATCGTCAGCACTTCTCCGTTGTGTTTGCAGACTTTCATCTGCTTCGCCATCTGTTGCTGGAACCCAACGACAAACTCAACGCGCGCGCTCAGCACTACCTGCGCAGACTTGGACTGGAGAACAAGGTAAGGCTATCCAACGGCCGGTTCTCCACTGTGGCTTTGTCCTCGGGGCAACGTAAGCGACTGGCATTGGTATGCGCCTATCTGGAAGATCGAGATGTCTATCTCTTCGATGAATGGGCTTCTGACCAAGACCCTGTATTCAAACGCGTGTTCTATTATGAGCTGCTTCCCGAGCTGCGCGCCACCGGTAAGACTGTCATCGTTATCAGTCATGATGATGCCTATTTCGCCCTAGCTGATCGAATCGTTCAGCTACAAGATGGGTGCCTGACAAATTCATATACGGATTGCCAAGGCGCCATTGCTAAGGAGCAAAGACAATGACCCCTATCTTCGATCGGGACGACATCCTTTTTGAGGTCTTGATAAATCACCACGGTCAATATTCCCTTTGGCCCGCTTACAAGACCCTTCCAGTGGGTTGGTGTGCCGTCGGTAAAGGTGGCCCGAAATCGGAGTGCCTTGCTTATGTGGAAGCGGTCTGCAGTGACGTGCAGTCAGCTACGTTGCGCATAATGTCAGACTGACGTGTGATGGGATTTTTAACTTCATAATGTGTTCTGTTTAAGTGAGCATTGGCATGACCCTCTTGAACCTGCTTTGCCTGCCATATTCCGGTGCCAGTGCCATGGTATACACCCGCTGGCGTAGCGGGTTACCTGCTTGGATACGCGTCTGTCCTGTTGAGCTGCCAGGTCACGGTGCTCGCATGGGGGAGGTATTGCAAACCGAGTTATGCCCATTGGTGCGGCAGTTGGCCCTCGAGCAATGTCAGGCTGCCACCGTTCCCTATGCGCTGTTCGGGCATAGTGTGGGAGCGTTGCTGGCTTTCGAACTGGTTCATGAGCTTCGGCATCTTGGGTGCCCTGAACCCTTGGCTCTGTTCGTTTCCGGTATGGCGGCACCAACCCGGCGCGAGGACTACCACGCAGACGCGTGGCGTGAGCCGCGCAGCGATTGTGAACTGATCGCAGATTTGCGATCACTCGACGGTACCGCAGATGATCTGCTGGCCAATCAGGACTTGATGAATCTAATGCTACCGATCGTCCGAGCTGATTTTTTGCTGTGCGGACGCTATGTCTATCTCGAACGCAAGCCACTGGCTTGTGCCTTGCATGTATTGGCCGGTCAAGATGATCGTGCCACCGGAGACCAATTGCAGGCTTGGCGTCAAGAGACAACCGGCGATTTTTCAATGCGTACATTCCCTGGGAAGCATTTCTTCATCCATCACTACGAACGGTCGATATTGGATCATATCAGCGAGGTGCTGGCATCTGAGCGGGTGGAGGAGAGGGCGGGTAACTGAACGTAAGCTGAAAAAATTGCACGTGATTGATGAAAGCCTCTCCATCACTAAATCGTTACCGACTTTTTCACAAAAAATTGATGGTGCGCTTTCTAGAGTTCGTCCAACTTTCCCACGGTGCCGTCGGGCCGTGGGGTTGATAACCACTCTTGATTGCGAACACTGATGCTCAATTTCAAATCCCTGCGGACTGAATGGGTCACGCTGCTGGCCAGCCTGTACCTGCTGATCGGCTTCAACATGTTCCTTTGGGAGCATCTGCAAGCGGTCGTGCCCCCCGGCATGTCGGGGTTGTGGTTGATTCTGGCGTTCGCCGTGCTGATGCTGTTCGCGTTCAACCTGGTACTCACTTTATTTGCCTTCCGTTATGTGTTGAAGCCGTTACTTGTGGTCTTGTTCATCAGTGGCGCCGGCGTGGCTTACTTCATGAACCAGTACGGCGTACTTATCGATGCGGGCATGTTCCGCAACATGGCCGAAACCAATGTGGCGGAAGTGCGCGACCTGATGTCGTTCAAGTTTGCCGCTTACATCCTGCTGCTGGGTGTGTTGCCTTCGGTGCTGGTGTGCAAGGCGCAGATCGCCTACCGCCGCTGGCACCGCGAACTGCTTGGCAAGCTGCTGGTCAGTGGTGCCTGCGTGGTGGCGCTGGGTTCGGTGGCGCTGGTCAACTACCAAGGGCTGTCGTCGCTGTTTCGCAACCACCACGAACTGCGCCTGATGCTGACCCCAAGCAATATCGTGGGCGCCTCCATTGGTTATGTCGGCGAACGCGTTGGTACCGCAGCGCGGCCGTTCCAGCATTACGGCGAAGATGCCAAGCGTGATGTGGCCTGGCAGAAGCATGAGCGCAAATCGCTGACCGTGCTGGTGGTCGGGGAAAGTGCCCGGGCAGACCACTTCGGTGTCTTGGGCTATGGCCGCGATACCACGCCGAACCTGGCCAAGGAACAGGGCCTGCTGGCGTTCTCCGACGTGCATTCGTGCGGCACGGAAACGGCGGTTTCGGTACCGTGCATGTTCTCTGGCATGCAGCGCAAGGACTACGACGCCAGTGTCGCCAAGAACCGCGAAGGGTTGCTGGACATCCTCCAGCGTGCCGGCCTTGCCGTGCAGTGGCGGGACAACCAGTCAGGTTGCAAGGGCACTTGCGATCGCGTGCAGTTCATCGATGTCAGCAACCTCAAGGACCCGCAACTGTGCGCAGGCGGTGAATGCCATGATCAGATCCTGCTGCAAGGCCTGGACGCGCTGATCGACAACCTCGACAAGGACACCGTGCTGGTGATGCACCAGATGGGCAGCCATGGCCCCGAGTACTTCAAGCGCTACCCCGAAGGCGGCGAGCGTTTCAGCCCGGTGTGCCAGAGCAATGCCCTGAACCAGTGCAGCGAACAGCAAATCATCAACGGCTACGACAACACCCTGGCCTATACCGACAAGGTGCTGGCCTCGTTGATCGACACCCTGCGCAGCAAGCAGGACAAGGTGGACACGGCGATGATCTACCTGTCCGACCATGGCGAGTCGCTGGGTGAGTACAACCTGTTCCTGCACGGCACACCGTACGCCATCGCCCCCGAGCAGCAGAAGCACGTTCCGCTGCTGACCTGGTTCTCCGACAGCTACAAGGAGGACTTCGGCCTCGATACCGATTGCCTGGCCAAGCTCAGCGACGCCCCGCTGTCGCAAGACAACCTGTTCCACTCGATGCTTGGCCTGCTGCAGGTGCACACCGAGGTCTACCAACGGTCGCTGGACATGTTCGCCAGTTGCCGCCCGTGGCTGACGGCCAAGCGCTGATGCCTGCACCCTGCGTGCAAACGCACCATTGATCGATATCAAGGATGGCCCGGGTTTCACCAGCAGTGCCCGCGCCGTATATACTGCGCGCCAATGTTAGTGGGAGAGCCTTGTGGCCATCGAAATTCACTGGATATGTGACGACCAGAGCCTGGCTGAACACTGCCGCGACTGGCAGCAACTGCCGTTTGTCGCCGTCGATACCGAGTTCATGCGGGTCGATACCTTTTACCCGAAGGCCGGGCTGATCCAGATTGGCGACGGCCAACGGGCCTTTCTGATCGACCCGCTGCTGATCGGCAACTGGCAACCCCTGGCCGACCTGCTGGAAAACAGCGGTGTGGTCAAGGTGCTGCATGCCTGCAGCGAAGACCTCGAAGTGCTGTTGCGCCTGACCGGCAAGTTGCCACAACCGTTGTTCGACACCCAGCTGGCCGCCGGTTACCTGAACCTTGGCTTTTCCATGGGCTACTCGCGCCTGGTGCAGGAAGTGCTGGGCATCGACCTGCCCAAGGGCGAAACCCGCTCCGACTGGCTGCAGCGCCCATTGTCGGACACCCAGGTCAGCTACGCGGCCGAAGATGCCGTGCACCTGGCCGAGCTGTTCAATGTGCTGCGCCCGCGCCTGAGCGACGACAAGTATGCCTGGGTGCTGGAGGATGGCGCCGAGCTGGTCGCCGCCTTGCGTCGCGAAGTCGAGCCAGCCACCTTGTACCGTGACGTCAAGCTGGCCTGGAAGCTGGCGCCCCAGCAGTTGGCCGTGCTGCGTGAGCTGTGCGCCTGGCGCGAGCGTACTGCCCGCAGCCGCGATGTGCCCCGCAACCGCGTGCTCAAGGAGCACTCGCTGTGGCCCATTGCCAAGAACCAGCCGAGCAACCTGTCGGCACTGGCCAAGGTTGAAGAGATGCACCCGCGCACCATTCGTCAGGACGGTGAGTTTCTCATCCAACTGATCAAGCGCGCCGCCAGCCTGCCTGCCGAGCAGTGGCCAGCGCCCTTGCCCGAGCCGCTGCCGATCGAAGCCAGCGGCATCCTCAAGCAGCTGCGCGCCATCGGCCAGGCCGAAGGCGAGCGCCTGGGCATTGCCCCTGAGCTGATGCTGCGTAAAAAAGCCCTGGAGGCACTGCTCAAGAGCGGTTACCCCAATGGCCCTTATCAATTGCCCGATTCGCTGCGCGGCTGGCGCCGTGAGCGCATGGGCCAGGCCCTGCTGGACAGCCTTGCAGGCGTCGGAGAGACCCGATGAAACGCATTTGCTCCATCTACAAGAGCCCCCGCAAGAACGAAATGTACCTGTACGTGCTCAAGGCTGACGGCCTTGAGCGCGTGCCAGAAGGCCTGCTGCCGTTCTTCGGCACCCCCGTGCATGCCTTCGACCTGGTGCTCAGCCCGGAACGCAAGCTGGCCCGCGAAGACATCACCAAGGTCTTGGAGAACCTCGACAACCAAGGCTACCACCTGCAGATGCCACCGCCGGATGACGAGTACATCGAGCACCTGCCCGAAGAGCTGCTGCGCCGCAACGACCCGGCCTGAACATGCGCGTACTGATTGCCGAGCATGACCATGCCCGCTACGCCGCGCTTTTGCGCGCAGCCGCGTCTGAAGTGGAAATCCTGACCAGTGGCGACTCGGCCGAACTGGCCCGCCAGGCACCGCGTTGCCCGGTGTGGCTGGGCCAGCCCGACCTGCTGGCGAGCTTGCTGCGCCAGGGCCACCAACCGCGCTGGCTGCAGTCGACCTGGGCCGGCATCACACCGTTGCTGGCCGACGGCTTGCCGCGTGACTATCGCCTGACCCGAGCGGTGGGCATTTTCGGCCAGGTAATGGCCGAGTACATGCTCACCTACATGCTTGGCCATGAGCGCGAGGTGCTGTCGCGCCTGGTCAGCCAGGTCGAGCGGCGCTGGGACGACCGCCCGGGGCGCACGCTGGAAGGGCGCAGGGTGCTGATCGTGGGCACCGGCGACATCGGCCAGCGCGTGGCCGAGTTCCTGCAGCCGTTTGGCGTGGTGCTGTACGGCGTTGCCAGCAGCGCCCGCGAGCAGGCACCGTTCGTCGAAGTGGCGGCGCTGGCCGACCTGCCGCGCATGGTTGGCCAGGTCGACTACGTGCTCAACCTGCTGCCGGATACCCCGGCTACCCACGACTTGTACAACGCTGCACTGTTCAAGTGCTTCCAGCCCACGGCGCTGTTCATCAATGCCGGGCGGGGTGCAGCGGTGGTCGATGCCGACCTGGTAGCGGCGTTGAAAGAGGGGCATCTGGCCGGGGCGGTGATCGATGTGTGCCGCCAGGAGCCGTTGCCCAGGCAGCACCCGTTCTGGACGGCCTGGGGCTTGTTGTTGACCGGGCACAGCTCGGCGCCCACCTCGCCGGCGGCGATGGTGCGGTTGTTTGTCGAGAATATGCGGGCGTATGAAGCCGGGCAGGGGTTGCGCGGTGAAGTGGACTTCGCCAGGGGCTACTGACTGCTTTGGCCTGTGCCGGCCTGTTCGCGGGTGAACCCGCTCCTACAACGGGTGGCGTAGGAGCGGGTTTACCCGCGAATGGGCCAGTACTGCCAACCCAAAACTTACAGGCTGAAATCCCCCTCAGCCGCCAGCTCGCTCAGCGGCTTGCGCGGGCTAGGCATTTCACGCGCCTGCAGCGCTTCGTCCAGGCTGGCCTTGTCGCCGAGCTTGCCGATCGCCACCATGGCATGCAGCTCGTAGCCTTCAGGGATCTTCAGCTCCTGACGCGCCAGGGCCTGGTCGAAACCGGCCATGCCGTGGGTATGCCAACCACTGATGCTGGCCTGCAGGGCCAGGTGGCCCCAGGCGGAGCCGGTGTCGAAGGTATGCCACAGCGCCGGTTTTTCTTCGGTGGCACCCGGGGCGGCGAAAGTGGTTTTGGACATCACCAGCACCAGCGCCGACGCCTGTTGCGCCCAGCTACGGTTGAACGGTACCAGCAGGCTCAGGTAGCGCTCCCAGTTCGGGGTGTCACGGCGGGCATACAGGAAGCGCCAAGGCTGCGAGTTGTACGCCGACGGTGCCCAGCGGGCAGCTTCGAGGAAGCTCAGCAGGGTTTCTTCGCTGATCGGTTCGGCGGTGAAGGCGCGGGGCGACCAGCGGTTGATGAACTGCTCGTTGATGGCGTAATCGGCAACGCGGGGGGTGGCGCTCATGGCGGCTCCTGCAAACGGACGGAAAACGCGCACGCTACTGCTTCGCGTTGCGACTGACAAGCGGCCTGGCTTTGCTCAAGGCCAGGCTCTAGACTGGCGCCGCTGCGCGCCGCGACCACAAGATGAATGCAGGTAACCGTGTAATGATCGCTGACAACGCGCCGTTCTGGCGGCGCAAGACCCTCGAACAACTCAATGCCCAGGAGTGGGAGTCGCTGTGCGACGGGTGCGGCCTGTGCTGCCTGCAAAAGCTCGAGGACGAGGACGACAACAGCGTCTATTACACGCGTATCGCGTGCAAGCTGTTGGACCTGCAAACCTGCCAGTGCAGCGACTACCCCAACCGCTTCGCCCAGGTGCCGGATTGCATCCAGCTCACCCCGGGCAAGGCCGACCAGTTCACCTGGCTGCCCAGTACCTGTGGTTACCGCCTGGTCAGCGAGGGCAAGGACTTGCCCGCTTGGCACCACCTGGTCTGTGGCGACCGCCAACAGGTCCATGAACAGCGCATTTCCCAGGCGGGGCGTATGCTCAGGGAACAGGATGTGCACGAAGACGACTGGGAAGACCACCTGATTTTCCGCGCCAGCTGAGCAGCGCGGCCCGCTGCCACGGGGAACAAGGAGTTTCTGTATGCGTTGCCAGCTGTTGTTGCTGTTGGGCCTGATGGCCAGTGCGCCCGCCTGGGCGAAAAAGGTCAATCTCGATTACGAAGTGCGCCTGTTGCCCGCCAGCGGCCAGGCAGAAGTTCGCCTGACCCTGGCGGACGGCAGCGCGGTGCGCAGCCTTGACTTCGACCTGGGCAAGGCCGGTGCCTACAGCGGCTTCCAGGCCGATGGCCAATGGCAACTGAACGGGCAGCGGGGGGTATGGCAGCCTGCGGCCGGCAAGACCAGCCTCAGCTACCGCGTGCTGCTGGACCAGAAGCTTGCCAGCGGCGCGTTTTCGTCACGTATAACCCCGCACTGGGCGCTGTTCCTGGGCGACCAGTTGGTGCCGCCTGCGCGCCTCGACCAGCAGGATGGGACCGAGCTGGTGGCGCGCCTGGCCTTCGACCTGCCAGCGGGCTGGAAGAGCATCGAAACGCCCTGGCCGCGCGTCGGCCAGGACAAGTTCCGCATCGACAATGTATCGCGCCTGTTCGACCGCCCTACTGGCTGGATGCTCGCCGGTGACCTGGGCAGCCGCCGTGCCCGTCTAGGTGATACCGACGTGACCGTGGCCGCGCCGGTGGGGCAGGGCATGCGGCGGATGGACAGCCTGACCTTGCTCACCTTCGTCTGGCCGCAACTGCAGGCAGTGTTCCCGCGTAACCCGCCGAAGCTGCTGCTGGTGGGCGCGCGCGACGGTATGTGGCGTGGGGCGCTGGCGGCGCAGGGGTCGGTGTACCTGCACAGTGGCAGGCCGATGGTCAGCGAGAACGGCAGCAGCCCGTTGCTGCGTGAAGTGGTGCAGTTGTTTGCGCAGATCCGTGGGCGTGACGGCAATGACTGGCTGGTCGAAAGCTTGACCGATTACTACGCCAGCGAGTTGCTGCGCCGCTCTGGCGGGGTGAGCGACGACCGCTACCAGGCCTGGCAGGCGCGCCTGAGCAAGCAGGGCGCGAAGGTGACCCGGCTGCGTGGCGAACAGGCCACCCCGGCGCAGGTCGCCCGTGGTGTGATGCTGCTGCAGGCGCTGGACAAGGAAATCCGCATCCATACCCAGGCCAAGCGTTCGCTGGATGATGTGGTGCGCGGGTTGATGCGCTTGCCGAGCGTAAGTACCGAAGAGTTCGTGCAGATCAGCGAGAATGTGCTGGGGCGGCGGTCTGAGGTGTTGCAGAGCAAGGCGTTGCGCTAGATATTCTTATTGCCTGTGCCGGCTTCTTCGCGGGCTCGCCCGCTCCCACAAGGACAGCACTGCTCTCCAGGCATGCGCAACACCTGTGGGAGCGGGCAAGCCCGCGAAGAGGCCGGCACAGGCAATGCAGGAATCAACCGCCAGCCAACGGATCTTTCCCGGTCACCGTCACTCCGCGCGTCGCCGCCTCGGCGCTGGCTTTCAACGCCTCCAGGTCCGCCGCGCTACGCTCGATATCCGACCGCAAGCGCTGATACTCCTGCCGGTGCCGCTGCCACCAGGCTTTGGTGGCGCAGTGCCCGCTGACCCCACGCGCCACGGCCAGGCCACCCACCGCCATCTGCAGCAAGCCAACCAGGCCGCCACGGCGCAGCCCTTTGCTGAACATCAGCGCCCCACCGGCCAGTGAGCTGGCACGTTCCAGGCCATGAACATTGTGCTGCGACGGCGCAGCGGAATGGCTATCGAGCATGGCAAACCCTCCTTGTGGAATGTAAGCAGCTGACCTGCACGGCAACGCCTGCGTTCAGTTGCATCGCTCGGCGGCGAGCCCTGGGTGGGGTTGAAACGGTGAAAAGCAGCGGGCTGTGTCGTATATGGCGAATACCCTGTCCGGTTTGGCAATGCAGCTTCAAGGGTGTTTAATCACCGCTGTCGAAACCGCTGGAAGCCTTGAAAACAAAGGCTCAGACAGATTCAGCCGTTTATCTGAAATGCTGTAGACACATTGTCTAACAGTGCCCTATAGTCGTTATACAAATAGTAGACACAGCGCGATGACCACAAAAAAGGCCGCCATGAAAGCCACCGTTCAACCCCTCGAAGCGCAAGTGCCACCGGACCGCAAGGCCGTATTGGCCGAGGCGCTGCGCCGCCGGATCCTGAGCATGGAACTGGCCCCGGGGGCGGTAGTGGACGAATTGGCCCTGTGCGACGAATTCGGCCTGTCGCGCCCACCCGTGCGTGAACTGCTGCGCCAGATCGCCGCCGAGGGCTACATCGAACTGGAAGCCAACCGCGCACCGCGGGTGGCGGCCATGAACCACGAGTCGCTGCACAGTTTTTTCGTTGCCGCGCCACTGATCTACATCGCCACCACGCAGCTGGCCGCCACCTATGCCAGTTCCGATGAAATCGACGCGCTCAAGGCCATCCAGGCCCAGTTCCGCCAGGCGATCGAAGACCGTGATGTGGAAAACCGCGTGCTCTACAACGACGCCTTCCACCTGGAAATCGGCAAGATGGCGCACAACGACTACCTGCTGCCGAGCCTGCGTCGCTTGCTGATCGACCACACCCGGCTGGGCAAGATCTTCTATCGCCACCCAACCACCGATGACATGCAACGTGACCTGGAAACCGCTTGCGCGCAGCACGACCAGATGATCGATGCGATCGAGCGCCGTGACCCGCAAATGGCTGGGCAACTGGTGCGTGAGCACTTCGAGCTGTCGCGCCGGCGCATGGCCGAATACGCCGCACCACAAGGGCTGGATGTACCGTTACAGATATGAATGACCCGGTCAGGCCGGCGCTGGCTGACCGCTCGACGACGACAAGCACCAGGTTAGTCCAATGACAAGAATAAGTTCGTTACCTGCCGATGATGCCACCTGTGGCTGGTATCACCTGAGCAAGCCCCGCACGCCAAGGCCGGCCCACAGCGGCAACACCCAGGCCCGCTGGGTGATCGTCGGCGCCGGTTTCACCGGCCTGGCTGCTGCGCGCCAACTGGCAACGAACTTTCCGCATGACGAAGTGGTGTTGGTCGAAGCCCAGGAGGTCGGCTTTGGCACCTCCGGGCGTAACGCCGGTTTTGCCATCGACCTGCCGCACGACATCGGTGCCGAGGACTACATTGGCGACATCGATATCGCCAAAACCGTGCTCAAGCTCAACCTGGGCGGGCAGTCGTACCTCAAGGAGCTGATCGAGCGCTACGCCATCGAGTGCCAGTTCCGCCACTGCGGCAAGTACCAGGCGGCCGTCGAGGACCGCGGTATTGCCGTGCTGGACGCCTACCGCCGCGGCCTGGACAAGCTGGGCCAGCCTTATGAGGTGATCGAGGCCCGTGACTTGCCCGGGCACATTGGCACGCATTTCTACCGCAAAGGCCTGTTCACCCCGGGCACTGCCCTGCTGCAGCCCTCGGCCCTGGTCAAGGGCCTGGCCGACAGCTTGCCGAGCAATGTTTCGCTGTACGAGCACACGCCCATCACCGATGTGGAATATGGCGACAAGGTCGTGCTGCGCCACGCCAAGGGCTCGATCACAGCCGACAAGCTGGTGCTGACCACCAATGCCTTCGGCATGAGTTTCGGCTTCCTCAAGGGCCGCATGCTGCCGGTGTTCACCTACGGCAGCATCACCCGCCCACTGACCGCTGAAGAGCAGGCGCGGCTGGGCGGCAACCCGTACTGGGGCGTGATCCCTGCCGACCCGTTCGGCACCACCCTGCGCCGTACCGTCGACAACCGCCTGCTGATCCGCAACAGCTTCAGTTACAACCCCGACGGGCGCAGCAACCGCAAGTATCTGCAGCGCTTCGCCGAGCGCCACCGTGAATCGTTCGCCCGGCGCTTTCCAATGTTGCCCGGGGTGGACTTCGAGTACACCTGGGGCGGTGCCCTGGCGCTGTCGCGCAACCACATGGGGTTCTTCGGCAAGTTGGCGCCCAATGTGGTCGGCGCACTGTGCTGCAACGGCCTCGGTGTTACCCGTGGCACGGTCACCGGCAAGTTGCTGGCTGACTGGCTGGCGGGCGACAAGAACGAACTTATAGAGTTTTTGCTAAATGCCCCCGGGCCTTCCGCGAACCCGCCGCAACCCCTGGTTTCGCTGGGTTTGAACGCCAACTTGATGTGGGGGCAGTTCCGCGCTGGCAAAGAAAGCTGATCGCTGACAGGCATCAGGCATAGCACAGACAGGTCGGCACCCAGTTAGCCGGCACGGGCTCACTCGGCCCGAAATTGACCACCGGTGGTTATTACCGGGTCCCCGGGGCTGAACAGTCTTTTCAGTTTCGCGGGCGCGTTCGCCTTGAAAACACGTAGTAAGCAGAAATGGTAGGAACAATAATGACAAGTCCGAATGTTTCGATTGAAGAAGTACCGATCAACAACTTTCACCAGTTGCTGACTTTGCGTTCCGGCGGCGGCTCGTTCGTTGACGGCTATGTACTAAGCATCATTGGCGTGGCCATGGTGCAGATGTCCGCAGGCTTGAGCCTGAGCAGCTTCTGGCAAGGCATGATTGCCGCATCGGCGCTGATCGGCATTTTCTTCGGTGGCTTCTTCGGCGGCTGGCTCACCGACCGCTTTGGCCGCAAAAGGGTGTTCTTCGTCGGCCCGACCTTGTTCATCCTGGCCTCGCTGGCGCAGTTCTGGGTGGAGTCGGCCCTGGCGTTGTTCCTGCTGCGGTTTGCCATCGGCATTGCCGTAGGCATTGAATACCCGGTGGCCACCTCGTTGCTGGTGGAGTTCCTGCCGAAGAAAAACCGCGGGCCGCGCCTGGCCACCCTGACCGTGCTGTGGTTCGCCGGTGCGGCCACCGCCTACATGGTCGGTGAGGCCATTCTGCGCCACGGCGGTGAAGACGCCTGGCGGCTGGTGCTGGCCAGTGCCGCGGTGATCGGTGCACTGCTGTTTGCCCTGCGCCTGGGTACCCCGGAATCGCCACGCTGGCTGATCAGCAAGGGCCGTTCGGCCGAAGCCGAGCAGGTGATCAAGCGTGTGTACGGCCCTGGCTTCTCGCTGAACAACCTGCCGGAAGAGCCCAAGACCCGCAAGCTGTCGTTCCTCAGCCTGCTGCACTCCGGTTACGGCAAGCGCATGTTGTTCGTCAGCCTGTTCTGGACGTGCTCGGTGATCCCGGTGTTCGCCGTGTATGCCTTCGCGCCCAAGGTGCTGGGCGCACTGAACCTGAAAGGGGACTGGGCTGCCATTGGTTCGGTGGCGATCACCTGCCTGTTCGTGGTGGGCTGCATTATCGGTACCCGCCTGCTGAATACCATTGGCCGGCGCACCACGCTGCTGCACAGCTTCTTCTGGTCGGGGCTGGCGCTGCTGGGCCTCGGTGCCTTCAGCAACGCCAGCGAGATGCTCATCCTGGCGCTGTTCGGTGCCTACGCGCTGTTCATCGGCGGCGCCCAGGTGCTGCAACTGGTCTACCCCAACGAACTGTTCCCCACCGAGATCCGCGCAGGCGCGGTGGGCGTGGGCACCTCGCTGTCGCGCGTTGGCGCCGCGATAGGCACTTGGCTGGTGCCCATCGCCCTGGACAGCTATGGCATCGGCGCAACCATGTACGCCGCTGCAGCGGTGACGTTCATTGGCCTGGCGATTTCCGTCGCGCTGGCCCCGGAAACCCGCTCGCTGAACCTGCAACAAGCGGCTTCGCTGAGCTGAATGCGCATGACCCGCCGCAGCCACCTGTGCTGCGGCCTTCAAAACACTGAGCAACGCACTGGAGAATCTACCGTGAAATTCGAAGGCATCTACACCCCGGCAATCACCCCGCTGGCTGCGGACGGCTCGATCGACAAGGCGGCGTTCGCCGAGGTCCTCGAATACCTGGTCGAAGCGAAGATCCACGGCGTCATCATTGGTGGCTCCACCGGTGAGTACTACGCCCACACCGCCCAGGAGCGTGTCGAGTTGGCCGCCCAGGCCAAGGACGTGCTCAACGGCCGCCTGCCGCTGATCGTTGGCACCGGTGGCATCCGCACCGAAGACGCCGTGGCCTTCGCCCAGCATGCCAAGGAAATCAAGGCCGATGCGCTGCTGGTCGGTACCCCGCCGTACGCGCTGCCGACCCAGCAGGAAATCGCCCTGCACGTCAAAGCCGTGGACGCTGCCGCCGGCCTGCCGATCATGCTCTACAACTACCCAGGCCGCATGAGCGTGAGCATGGGCGAGGCGTTTTTCGACGCCGTGGCCGACGTGCAGAACATCGTCGCCATCAAGGAAAGCTCCGGCGATATGGGCCAACTGCACCGCCTGGCCATCCAGCGGCCGAACATCCAGCTGTCCTGCGGCTGGGACGACCAGGCCCTGGAATTCTTTGCCTGGGGCGCCCAGAGCTGGGTCTGTGCCGGCTCCAACTTCATCCCGCGCGAGCACGTGGCCCTGTACGAGGCCTGCGTGATCGAGAAGAACTTCGACAAAGGCCGCAAGATCATGGCCGCCATGATGCCGCTGATGGACTTCCTCGAAGGTGGCAAGTTCGTTCAGGCGATCAAGCACGGCGTTGCCCTCAACGGCCTGAAGACCGGTGGTGTGCGCAAGCCGCTGTATGACCTGGATGACGCCGAGAAGCAAGAACTCAAGCGCGTGGTCACCGAGCTGAAGGCCACCATCGCCCAGATCAAATAAGGAGGCCGGAAAAATGGCTGAATTGCTAAGCAAGGAACAATACGCGGCCATCGCCGCCGACCTGCAATTGCGCACCCAGGCGTTCATCGACGGTGAGTTCCGCGATGCAATCTCTGGCCGCACCTTCGTCACCACCAACCCGGCCACCGGCAAGCAGCTGGCCGAAGTCGCCGCCTGCGACGTCAACGACGTGAACGTCGCCGTGGCGGCGGCCAAGCGGGTGTTCGAGGCAGGCACCTGGTCGAAGATGCAGCCGAACGACCGCAAGCACGTGCTGCAGAAATTCGCCCAGTTGCTGGAAGACAACGCCCACGAACTGGCAGTGCTGGAAGCGCTGGACAGCGGCAAGCCGGTCAGTGAATGCCAGACCGTCGACGTGCCGGAGACCATCCACACTATCCGCTGGCACGCCGAGCTGATCGACAAGATCTACGACGCCACCGCCCCGACCGGCAACGCTGCCGTGACCATGGTGGTGCGTGAAGCCATTGGCGTGGTCGGCCTGGTGCTGCCGTGGAACTTCCCGCTGCTGATGCTGGCCTGGAAGATCGCCCCGTCGCTGGCCGCCGGTTGCTCGATCGTGGTCAAGCCGGCCAAGGAAACCACCCTCAGCGCCCTGCGTGTGGCCGAGCTGGCCCATGAAGCCGGTATCCCGGCCGGTGTGTTCAACCTGGTGCCCGGTGGTGGCCGTGAAGTGGGCGAGGCCATTGGCCGCCACATGGACATCCCGATGGTCAGCTTCACCGGCTCCACCGACACCGGCCGCCTGTTCCTGAAATATGCTGCCGAGTCCAACCTCAAGCGCATCGTTCTGGAGCTGGGCGGCAAGAACCCGGCCGTGGTCATGAACGACTGCGAAGACCTCGACGAAGTGGCGCAGTTCGTCACCGCCGGTGCGTTCTGGAACATGGGTGAGAACTGCTCGGCCTCCTCGCGCCTGATCGTGCACAAGGACGTGAAAGACGAACTGCTGGGCCTGATCGCCAAGCACTTGAAGGACTGGAAGCTGGGCGACCCGCTGGACCCGGACAACCGCCTGGGCGCGATGGTCAGCAAGTCGCATTTCGAGAAGGTCAAGTCGTACCTGGAATACGCTGCCGGGCAAAAACTCAGCATCGTTCAGGGCGGCGAAACCGAGAACGGCGTGTATGTGCAGCCGACCATTGTTGACAACGTTGGCCGTGACAGCAAGCTGTTCGTCGAGGAAGTCTTTGGCCCGGTGCTGAGCGTGACCAGCTTCGAAACGATTGATGAAGCCATCGAGCTGGCCAACGACACCGTCTACGGCCTGGCCGCCTCGGCCTACACCGGCAGCTTGCGCAATGCGCTGCGCCTGTCGCGTGAAATCCGCGCCGGAGTGGTCACGGTCAACTGCTTCGGTGAAGGTGACGTGACCACGCCGTTCGGTGGCTACAAGGAGTCTGGCTTTGGTGGGCGCGACAAGTCCATCTGGGCCCATGACCAATACACGGAGCTGAAGACCATCTGGATCAACGCTTCGTGAGCTGAGCAAGACCGGTGCTGTTCTGACGGAGTTCGGCACCTGGCCGCTTTTGTGGTGCCTGTACCGGCGATGAGCCGGTACAGGCACTGCAAGGGCGGCTTTTTACTTGAATTTGGGCCCCGACCGGGTATTCAGCCCCTTGGCCATACGGTCGTACAGCACCACATTCACCGTCGCCGCCAGGTTCATGCAGCCCTCGGTCGGGATGTAGATGGTCTCTTCACACCAACCGCGCACTTCTTCGCTCAGCGACCCGTCCTCTGGGCCGAAGATGTAGATGGCGCGGTCCGGGTGGGTGTATTCCGGCAGGGGCCGGGCGCCGTCCACCAGCTCTACCGCCACCGGGGTGCAGCCCAGCGGAATGATGCGTTGCAGGTCATCGATGCCGATCAGCGGGATGTCGTAGTGCACGCGCTTGGTGTCGGTGACGAAGTCACGGGCGCGCTCATACCGTTTGCCGGTGTAGAACACCGAGTTGACGCCGTAGCAGCCCGCGGCGCGCATCACCGAGCCGACGTTTTCCGGCGACTTGGGGTTGAACAGGCCGATGCAGCTGTATCGTTTGTTTGCCACGTACCGGGGCCCTTCGCGAAAAAAAGCGCGATTATACGGGCTGCCCGGTAGCAGCGGGGGGCGAATCGATGGTCAGTCTTTCTTCAGCAAGCCAGCCAGGCCGGCAAACGGGTTGTGCGTGGCCTTGGCGATGCTCGGGGTGCTGGTGGAGCCTTCGCTGAAGTACTGCTGGTCGGTGTAGCGCGAATGCTCGTTGTCGTGGCAGTACAGGCACAGCAGCTCCCAGTTCGAGCCGTCCTGGGGGTTGTTGTCGTGGTTGTGGTCGCGGTGGTGCACGGTCAGCTCGCTCAGGCGCTTGCCGGCGAACTCGCGGGCGCAGCGGCCGCACACGTGCGGGTACATTCTCAGGGCCTTGTCGCGGTAGCCCATTTCCTTGTCACGCTTGGCGTCGGCGAGAATGCGGTCCAGGCGCGCGGTGGCGGCAGCGGAAGAGGAGGCGCTCATGGTGTTTCCTTTGTTCTGATCAGGCAGGTGACGGTTATGCCATTGAGTCTAGCGCGCTTGCAGGGCGGGCGGACAGGCGAAAGCGTTGATTTAGGCGTAGCCTGTAGGAAGGTTCCCGACAGGAGGTTACTGATGTTGCGCGCGATCCTAGCCGTGCTGTGGCTGGCGGGCCTGCCCATGGCCGATGCCGCCAGTACGCCGCCCCGGCTGGCGACCCCGGTGCCCGGTGCGCCGGGTACGCCCACGCCCACGCCTTACCCGCAGATCACCCCGAGCACGCCGCCCAAGGCTTACGACAGCCAGCCGGGTGCGCCTTTGCTGCCACCGATGCCGGTGCCCGGGCCGCCGAAGGATGAGCCCTTGCCGGGGTTGCGGCCGGAGCCGGCGAAGCCGGCGCAAGATGATGATTGACTGCGGCGGTGCGTTGGCGGTGGGATTTTAGGGGGGCAGTGCCCTGTGGGAGATAACACAGCCCTACGGGCTGCGCTGTCGCGCAGAGAATCAATTCGTAA
>NZ_JBICMS010000063.1:0-14894 GCF_043106615.1 Pseudomonas sp. CJQ_9
CTTGTGTCGCGAAAGGGGCGCGAAGCGGCCCCAGGATTTCAGCTTCGCGTCGAAGATTGCCGGGGCCGCTGCGCGGCCCTTTCGCGACACAAGGCCGCTCCTACAAATTTGAGGTGCCAGCTTTCAACGGCGGTGATGCCAGCCCTGGCGCTAAAGAGCCATCAGACCGAAGGCTGAGCCAACGGCGCTGGCGTGGTCCACAAACTCCCCAGGTTCTGCAGCAACGAACCAGCAATCCCCTGCTGCCCCAGGTACTGCAGCAACAACGGCGCGAACTGCCCGATCATTCCGGTATCCATGCCCAGGGCCTTGAAGGCATTGTCCAGGTCGCTACGGTTCTGCACGTCGTTACCCAATGCCTTGTCCAAAGCCGACTGGCTACCCTTGTTGCTGCCCAGCAAATCCCCCAAGCCACTTAGCCCGCCCAGGGCATTGGCGCCCGACAACAGGTCCAGGCCCGGTACCGCCTTGGTCAGCTGGCCATAGTCCTCGCTGCTCAGGCTGTTGCGTGCCAAACCCAGCATGGCCCCCGCCCCGCCCACGGCCTGTTCGGGGGTGATGTTCAACTGGCTGCCCAGGGTGTTGAGCAAATCGGCCTGCGCCTGGGGCGCCTGTACCCGGCCTTGCTGTTGCTGGTTCTGCATGGCGGATACGGCGTTGGCGGCGTCGCTGAGGTTGAAGGCGAACACCGGGCTTGCGGCCAGGGTTAACAGGGTTGCCAGGGTGAATGCTTTCATCGGGAGGGACCTCGTTGGCCGGGATGGCCTGGGAAACGAGCTTTTTGACTGGAGATTCGGGGGTTTGTTCCGACCCGGCTGTCGACCAATTTTGTCGTCCACCTCAGTGCTTTTGACCTGTTAAAACTGCTAGTTGTGATGGGTTTACGGACCGCGCAAAGTGCCGATACAGCAACCAATACTCCGGTCACCATCATGAGTACCCCTTCCACCAGCAAAAACGCACAGGGTCTAGCACCTCAGCGAAGCCTGCATTTTTATAAAAATGGTCATTTGGCAACAGAAGTAGCCACGCTGGGCAATCGTCACGTGTTATGGGCAAATGACGTGGTGCTGGCTCAACTTGATCAATCGCAAACAGCGAAAGTGCTTCGAGTTGACTTTGCTAATTCAGTCCTAGGATCCGCATCTGGTTCAGCGGTGTATTCACCCTACGGATATCTGGCTACGGAAAAATTGCAAGCGCTGCTTGGATTCAACGGGCAGTGGTGTGATTCCCGTACTCATGGTTACCCCCTGGGTGCAGGACGTCGACTATACAACCCCGCACTGATGCGTTTCTGCAGCATTGATCCATTGAGCCCATTCGATAAAGGTGGGCTGCACCCAGCTGCTTACTGTGGAGGTGACCCTATTAACCGCACGGACCCGAGCGGTCGCTTCTTCCAACGGATTCGGAAGTTATTTGCCCCTACCCCCACCCCACCCGCCACGTTCGCAACGATCGCAAACCTAGCCGATAATAAACTAGTTAGTATTGCCTTTGATATCCCACTGATACATAAGCCACGGGCTTATACGCCTCCGCCAAGTAAAAAGCCGTTCCTAGACGGTTGGTTGGGCGTTTACAAAGATAGCGACTATACAAAGGTGCCTTTCGATGGGGATGAATCCATATCTAGGAAACCCCAATCAAAGCAAGTTTCCGTGACCCCCCGAAAAAAACCAAACCGCCCCCCCGAGCACTCAGAGGGCGGTTCGCAAGCAGATCTCGGTACCGGCATAAGTAAATCTGGTATAAGAGACGACTCAAGGCTTGCTGCTACAGGAATACTCATCTTCAGTGGTGCTATTGGCGCCGTCGGGGGTGCCATTTATTACATGTCAGAACGAATCAGAAATGATTAAGCCCAGTCTTTGCCAGGCTAGTGTAATAGCGGGCAGAAAGGGCCAAGCTGATTTGGACCTTGCGGCGAAATTCAACAACGCGCCTATGGCGACAACATTTTCCGTTTTTTCCACTTACCTGTAGGACGTTTCTGAATTACAGTCACAAGCCGCTTAAGCCATTGCGATGATCTGGGCTGGGCTCTAGTCTCGGGCGGTCGCTGCGAAATCAGCGACCGGCTTTGACAGGCCGCACTCGTCAACCACATGGCTTTTGCCGTTATGGCAGCTGTGCATGGGGCACTCATGTGCGCCGGGTTTTGGTTGACCTACCGGTCTGTCAACCCATGTACAGCTGCCTCCTTCTTGTTTGACAGCAGACCGGTGGTGGCATCACTTAGAGGTCATCCAGCATGCTTAAGATCGTCCCCGATCCACCCCACACTTATCATTCCCTAGAAGACACACTCATCCAGGCCGCGGAGTACGCCCTGTGCGCGCAAACGGTCGCGCAGCAGGCGGTGCTGCTGCAGCCCAAGTCGCCAGGCTCGGTACTGATCATGGCGACGATGCATGAACTCGAGGCGTTGCGAGCACTGCTTGAAGCAGCCTTGATCCAGGTCCAGTTGCCTTCTGAGCCGCGGACGTTGCATTAAGGGCTTCAAGCCTTGCGTTGCCTGAGCTGGCCTCTTCGCGGCTAAAGCCGCTCCCACAGGGATTTGCGCTCGGCTTTGCGCCTGTGACGAACCTGACCTGTAGGGGCGGGTTCACCCGCGAAGCGGCCGGAACAGGCGCAGCCAATCTCAAGGGAATAAACAATGACAACAGAAAACACCAAACCCAATACAACCGTTGGCAAAACCGTGTTTTACCAAGGCGAAAACAAGACCCACGCGTTGTTCTGCATCGCCCCAGGCATCCCTTGCCAGGATGCACGAGAACAAGCCTCGGAACTGATGGGCTATGTGCGGGATTTGACCATTGACGGCCTGATGGACAACAAACCGCAGTTGCTCTGGGCTTCACATTACCTGAGCGCGTTGGCCAAGGCGCTGATGGATGATGCTGAGTTGGGGATGATGCGCTGAGTGATGGGTTGGCAGGGCTGGCCTCTTCGCGGGCCCGCCCGCTCCCACAGAAACCGTTATTTCTACCAGTATCGAAATTGGGGCAATTGTTCAAAATGGCGTGACCTCCCGCAGACGTTAGGCCAGACATGAACAAAGCCCAGAGCGAAATCCATCCAGAAAGGCGTAACTATTCGGCCTACGGTCACAGTTCAGTACTGCAAACCAGTAAGGCGGTACTCGGCTTCAACGGAGAACAACTGCAGCGTGCCACCACGAGCTACCACCTCGGCAACGGCTACCGTTCATATAGCCCTTTGTTAATGCGGTTTTGCTCACCTGACAGCTGGAGCCCATTCGGAAGAGGTGGGCTGAATGCGTATTGCTATTGCGAAGGAGATCCCGTGAACAGCGCGGACCCTAGCGGGCGAGCACTTGTGTTCTTGAGCAATGGGCAAATCATGCGCGTCAAGAAAAATATGGCAAGCCAGGCAGGCCGGTGGCTTGGGCCTTCTACGCTCAAGAGAACAACTTCGTTGCCGTCGCTCAATTACCATTCTGCCCCAAATCAAGCCAGACGAGCCTCATTCACTGGCACCAGCCCTATGTCCGAACAACCATCGGCCCGTTCAACGCTCACTAAAACAGTAGCCCTTTCAGCGCGTACCACCACTCCATACTGATAACCCTCCACCACCAGTTGAGTGGGTAACGGTGGATGCAAGGCATGAACCGCTGCTAGTTGCCTCAACAACAGGCGCGAAACCCACAGCCACAATCAACCCGATTCAATCCACACAAGAGTCGAATCGGCAACTACGACAGGATATCTCCCCGTCATCATCAACCACCACTTCCAGCGATTCGACCCCGTCCCATAGCAGATCAGCGAGCCCAACGCCTCCAGCTCTGTCTTATCATGTGCAAGGTGCCGCCAGGCTCCGTGAAAACCCAAACTATAGCCGAAGACATGATCCGTCATCCTGGCACCATTAGCGCGGCATCTCGCCAGCATTCGCCATGCGGTATCAGTGAGCTCGGGGGCCGGGTAGACATTAAAACTATTATTTCTGCCAGTATCAAAATTCCTGCAGCTGTTCAGAATAGGCTTCAAGCAGCTCCCATTCATCCACTGCGGCAGGGACTTGAACCATGAGCAAAGCACCGAACAGCACGCTTTTTTTCTACCAGGACGACAAGCTCGTTACCGTAAAAGAAGGCGATAAGGGTCGCACCATCTTGCGCATTGCGGAACAACCGCTGGCAGAGCTGAGTACAGACGACACCAAAGCCGGCGGCCCGCTGGCAACCGATCAGATGGGCTCGGTGCTTGCCGTGCAAGGCTCAGTCAAGCAGCCATAAAAAAGAGCCCCTCAAGATGAGGGGCTCTTTGTTACATCACGCAATCAAGCAGCGCCCCACATCTTGTGCGGGTCGATCACAAACTTCTTCGGCACCCCGGCATCAAACTCGCCATACCCTTCCGGCGCCTGGTCCAGGTTGATCACCTGCACGCCCACCACTTCGGCAATGTTGATGCGGTCCCACATGATCGCCTGCATCAGCTGGCGGTTATACTTCATGGTCGGGGTCTGGCCGGTGTGGAAGCTGTGCGACTTGGCCCAGCCCAGGCCGAAGCGGATGCTCAGCGCGCCGATCTTGGCGGCAGCGTCCACCGCGCCCGGGTCTTCGGTCACGTACAGGCCCGGGATACCGATGTTGCCGGCTACGCGGGTAACCTGCATCAGCGAGTTGAGTACGGTGGCCGGGGCTTCGTGCTTGGCACCTTCATGGCCATGGCCGCGGGCCTCGAAGCCCACGGCGTCAACGGCGCAGTCCACCTCCGGCTCGCCGAGGATATCGACGATCTGCTCGTGCAGCGGGGTGTCCTTGGACAGGTCGACCACTTCAAAGCCCTGTGACTTGGCGTGGGCCAGGCGGGCCGGGTTGAGGTCGCCGACGATGACGCAAGCAGCACCCAGCAGGCGCGCCGAGGCAGCGGCGGCCAGGCCGACCGGGCCGGCACCAGCGACATACACGGTGCTGCCTGGGCCTACGCCGGCAGTGACGGCGCCGTGGTAGCCGGTTGGCAGGATGTCGGACAGGCAAGTCAGGTCACGGATCTTCTCCATGGCCTTGTCGCGCTCGGGCAGTTTCAGCAGGTTGAAGTCGGCGTAGGGCACCAGCACGTACTCGGCCTGGCCGCCGGTCCAGTCGCCCATGTCGACGTAACCGTAGGCACCGCCGGCGCGGGCCGGGTTGACGGTGAGGCACACACCGGTGTGCATCTCTTTGCACGAGCGGCAACGGCCGCAGGCAACGTTGAACGGTACCGAAACCAGGTCGCCGATCTGCATGCGCTCGACGTCGCTGCCTTTCTCGACGATTTCACCGGTGATTTCATGGCCCAGAACCAGGCCGACCTGGGCAGTGGTGCGGCCGCGGACCATGTGTTGGTCGGAGCCGCAGATGTTGGTGGAGACCACCTTCAGGATCACGCCATGCTCGATTTTCTTGCCGCGTGGGTCCTGCATTTTCGGATAGTCGATCTTCTGCACCTCGACCTTGCCGGCGCCGAGATATACCACTCCACGATTGCCAGACATGCTCTTACCTCGCTTGATTTTTATTTATGCAGCGGTGGTTGAACGCGCCGCCATCCTTGGGCGGCATGTGTTTCTGGATGAGGGGAATTGTGGGCCTGATGGGGCCGGGTGCACTGACTGGGAGCGACAGGGAGATGCCATTTAGCGGCAGGTTTGTCGTTGGAAGGTATGGGGGGCAAACAGAGGTGGTGGCCTGTGGCGGCCTCTTCGCGGCTAAAGCCGCTCCTACAGGTAAAGCACAGCCTTTGAGGCCTGTGATATCCCTGTGGGAGCTGGCTTGCCGGCGATCACCGGCGTAGCCGGTGCCATACACCGCGTCGCCTGCTTCGCGGGCTTGCCCGCTCCCACAGGTACTGCGCTGGCTTTGAGTTCACGCAGTACCTGTAGGAGCGGCTTTAGCCGCGAAGAGGCCGGCACAGGTCATTACAGAACTACAGTCCGGTTGGCGTTGAGGAACACCCGCCGCTCGATGTGATACCCCACCGCCCGCGCCAGGGTCAGGCATTCGATGTCGCGGCCCTTGGCGATCAGGTCTTCCGGGTAATGGCTGTGGTCCACCACCTCGACGCCCTGGGCAATGATCGGCCCTTCGTCGAGGTCGTTGTTGATGTAGTGCGCCGTGGCACCGACCATCTTCACGCCCTTGTTGTAGGCCTGGTGATAAGGCTTGGCGCCCTTGAACCCGGGCAGCAACGAGTGGTGGATGTTGATCGCCCAGCCGTCCAGGCGCCGGCACAGCTCAGGCGACAGCACTTGCATGTAGCGCGCAAGAATCACCAGCTCGGCGCCGGTTTCCTCGATGACCTGCAACACCTTGCGCTCTTGCCCAGGCTTGTCCTTGGGGTCGAGGGCAAAGTGGTAGTACGGGATCTTGTGCCAATGCGCCAAGGGTTCGAGGTCGGGGTGGTTGGACACCACCGCGACCACGTCCATGCCCAGTTGGCCAATGCGTTGGCGATACAGCAGGTCGTTCAGGCAGTGGTCGGCCTTGGACACCATGATCACCACTTTGGGGCGGTGATTCGGGGCGGTCAGCTCGAACACCATGCCGAACGCTTCGCCGCGCTCGGCAAGGCCGGCGCGAAAGCCGGCTTCATCGAAATCGTCCGGCTGGCGAAACTCCACGCGAATGAAGAAACGCCCCGACTGCCGGTCGTCGAAGGAGTGGTGCTCCGTCACGTAGCAGCGCTGCTCGAAGAGGTAACGCGTCACCACGTCGACGGTGCCGAGCATGCTCGGGCAGTCGGCGGTGAGAATCCAGGTATCCGGTGCCCGACTCATGTTCTGCGCTCCTTAAGCCTCGATGCTCAGGCCGTACTCGGCCGAAGCGTCCTGCAGCCACAGCCACCAGTAGTCGGCGAAGCTGCGGCGAATCACCAGTTCCCAGGTGTCTTCGGCGGTACGGCGGATCACCAGTTGCGACTTGGCGAACACGGTGCCGACGGCCTTGCCCACCGGGAAGTTGTTCGGGTGAACATCATAGCTGGTGGACTTCATCAGCACTTCACGTACATGGGGGCCGCGCAGTTCCAGCAGGCTTTGCCCGCCGCTCACATTGACCACCTGGATGTGCTGGCCTTCGAGGGCTGCACGCAGCTTTTGCTCGACCGCCAGTTCCTGGCCGCCAGGCACGATCAGCAGCCACTCATCGGGGCCGACCCATTGCAGCGACATGTCGCCGTTGGCCACCACGGTCAGTGCTACAGGCAACTCCAGGCCCAGGGCCTTGTGTACACCCGCGGCGAATTCCGGGTCATGGCCATCGCCGCGCAGGGTCAGGTGGCCCAGAAACTTCTTTTCGCGCAGGGTTACGCCTGCGTTCTTGCGGCCTTTGCCAACCAGGCTGGCCAGGTCGGCGTGGTGCAGTGGCGACTGGGCCTTGGCCTCGGCGCCGGGGTTTTGCTGGAAGACGTTGATAGCGCTCATTTCTTACCTGCCTTGAATTCTTGTTCGTCGATGCGACGCCGCTTTTGTGTTGGGGCTACCGGCCTCATCGCCGGCAAGCCAGCTCCCACAGGGACCTCACCAACCTTCAAAACTGCATCGATCCTGTGGGAGCTGGCTTGCCGGCGATTGGGCCTGGCCTGCCCCCACAGGGCCCGGAGTCAAACGTTCTGCCGCTCACCCTTCGGATCGAAGAACACCGAAGACACGATTTCCGCCTCGATCACGCTGCCATCCGCCTGCGGCGAGTAGACGCGCTCGCCCATGCGCTTGAGGCCGCCTTTGACCACGCCCATGGCGAACGAGTAGCCCAGCGAGTTCGACGCATAGCTGGAGGTCACGTGGCCAACCATGTCCATCGGGATCGGCTGCTTGGGATCGAATACCAGTTGGGCGCCTTCCGGCAGCCACTTGGTCGGGTCGATCGGCTTCAGGCCCACCAGCTGCTTGCGGTTTTCACGCACGCAGTCTTCCCGGTTCATGCCACGCAGGCCGATCCACGAGAACGGCTTGTTGCGGCCCACGCACCAGCTCATGTTCAGGTCGTCCGGGGTCATCGAGCCGTCGGTGTCCTGACCGACGATGATGAAGCCCTTCTCGGCGCGCAGAACGTGCATGGTCTCGGTGCCATACGGGGTCAGGTTGTACTTCTTGCCCGCCTCGATGATCTGTTCCAGCACGCCCATGGCGTAGTTGGCCTGCACGTTCACTTCGTACGACAGCTCACCGGTGAACGAAATACGGAACACACGGGCCGGTACCCCGCCTACGTTGCCTTCCTTCCAGGTCATGAACGGGAAAGCTTCCTTGTCCATGTCAATGTCGGTCAGCTCGCTGAGCAGCTTGCGGCTGTTGGGGCCGGACAGGGTCATGGTGGCCCAGTGGTCGGTGACCGAAGTGAAGTACACCTTCAGCTCTGGCCATTCGGTCTGGTGGTACAGCTCCATCCACTGCAGCACGCGTGCAGCGCCGCCGGTGGTGGTGGTCATGATGAAGTGGTTGTCGCCGACGCAGGCGGTTACGCCATCGTCGAAGACCATGCCGTCTTCCTTGCACATCAGGCCGTAACGGGCCTTGCCCACGTCGAGCTTGGTCCAGGCGTTGGTGTAGATGCGGTTGAGGAACTCACGGGCATCCGGGCCCTGGATGTCGATCTTGCCTAGGGTGGAGGCGTCCAGCAGGCCCACGCTGTCACGCACGGCCTTGCATTCGCGGGCCACGGCAGCATGGATATCTTCACCGGCCTTGGGGAAGTACCACGGGCGCTTCCACTGGCCGACGTCTTCGAACTCGGCGCCGTTCTTCACGTGCCAGGCATGCAGGGCGGTGAAGCGTACGGGCTCGAACAGGTGACCACAGTGGCGGCCCGCTACCGCGCCGAAGGTGACCGGCGTGTAGTTGGGGCGGAACATGGTGGTACCCATTTCCGGAATGGTAATGCCGATGGAACGGGCGGCAATGGCCAGGCCGTTGATGTTGCCCAGCTTGCCCTGGTCGGTACCAAAGCCCAGCGCGGTGTAGCGTTTGACGTGCTCGACCGACTCGAAACCTTCACGGGTGGCCAGTTCGATGCCGGCGGCGGTCACGTCGTTCTGCTGGTCGACGAACTGCTTCGGCCCTTTGGTGCCCTTGTCGTGCGGTACCAGGAACAGCGCCACGGTGGCCTCTTCCTTGCGCGCAACGGTTTTCGGCAGGGTGCCAACGGTGGCCTTGAAACCGGCTTCGGTGGCCGCGCGAACGCCGCCTTCGAAACCATCGGCAATCACATCGCCCAGGGCGTAGACGCCGTTGATGCCACCCACGCATTCGCGTTTTTGCGACGCATCGCCCGGTACGAAACCGAGGATGTCGTCACGCCATACCGGGCGGCCGCCCAGGTGCGATGCCAGGTGAACGATCGGGCTGTAACCGCCCGACGAGGCGATCAGGTCGCACTCGAGGGTTTCACCAGGGCTGGTGACCTTGTGCGCCTGCACATCGATCGCCGCCACACGGGCGCCGGTCACGTGCTTGCTGCCCTTGGCCTCGATCACAGCACTGGAGGTAAGGATACGAATGCCTTTGGCACGCGCTTCTTCAACCAGCGAACCACGTGGGTTGTGGCGGGCATCGGCAATGGCGACCACTTGCAGGCCGGCATCGTGCCAGTCCAGCGCCGCGCGGTAGGCGTGGTCGTTGTTGGTCGACAGCACCAGCTTACGGCCCGGGGCCACGCCGTAGCGGCGTACGTAGGTGGACACGGCACCGGCCAGCATGTTGCCCGGCACGTCGTTGTTGCCGTACACCAGCGGGCGCTCGTGGGCGCCGGCAGCCAGTACCACGCGCTTGGCGCGCACACGGTGCACGCGGTGGCGTACCTGGCCGATCGGGGCGCGGTCGCCCAGGTGGTCGGTGAGGCGCTCGTGAATGGTCAGGAAGTTATGGTCGTGGTAGCCGTTGACCGTGGCACGTGGCAGCAGGGTCACTTCCGGCAGGCCTTCCAGCTCTTTGACCACGGCGCTGACCCATTCGGCGGCAGGCTTGCCGTCCAGGGTTTCGCGGGTATCGAGCAGGCTGCCGCCGAACTCTTCCTGTTCGTCGGCCAGTATCACCCGGGCACCGCTGCGCGCGGCGGCCAGTGCTGCTGCCAGGCCAGCAGGGCCGGCACCGACGATCAGCACGTCGCAGTGCTGGTTCATGTAGTCGTAGCTGTCCGGGTCGTTCTGCAGCGGTGCACGGCCCAGGCCGGCTGCCTTGCGGATGTACTTCTCGTAAGTCATCCAGAACGATTTGGGGTACATGAAGGTTTTGTAGTAGAAGCCCGGCGGCATCATGCTGCCGCCGACCTTGCCCAGGATGCCCATGACGTCGTTGTTGACGTTCGGCCAGCCGTTGGTGCTGGTGGCGACCAGGCCTGCATACAGCGCCTGCTGGGTGGCACGCACGTTGGGGATCTGCGTGGCTTCGCTGGAGCCGATCTGCAGGATGGCGTTCGGCTCTTCGGTGCCGGCGGCGATGATGCCGCGGGGGCGCGAGTACTTGAAGCTGCGGCCAACGATGTCGACGCCGTTGGCCAGCAACGCGGCGGCCAGGCTGTCACCGGCATAACCCTGGTAGGTCTTGCCGTTGAAGGTGAAGTTCAGGACCTTGCTGCGGTCGATACGGCCGCCGCTGGCGAGGCGATAGGTCTGGCTCATACTTTTTCCCCTTGGCCTTTGACGGCGGACGGTGCGCTGGCAGCTTTACCGTTGGCGGTCACTTGCGGCTTTTCGCCAATCTTGTAGGTTTCCAGAATTTCGTAGGTCACGGTGTCGCGGGTGACGTTGAAGTACTGGCGGCAGCCGGCAACGTGGTCCCACAGTTCGTGGTGAATACCGCGTGGGTTGTCACGGTAGAACATGTAGGTACCCCACTCCTCGTCGGAGCAGGCGGCCGGGTCCAGCGGGCGGGCGATGTGCGCCTGGCCAGAGGCGTGGAACTCTTCTTCGGAGCGCAGCTCGCCGCAGTGGGGACAGAAAATATGCAACATGACGGTGTCTCCGGTTAGTGGGCGACGGCGGCGGCGCCGTGTTCGTCGATCAGTGCGCCATTGTAGAAGCGGTCCATGGAGAACGGCGCAGCCAGTGGGTGCATTTCGCCCTTGGCCAGGCTCGCGGCAAAGACGTTGCCCGAACCCGGGGTCGCCTTGAAGCCGCCAGTACCCCAACCGCAGTTGAAGAACATGTTCTTGACCGGGGTTTTGGTGATGATCGGGCAGGCGTCCGGCGAGGTATCGACGATGCCGCCCCATTGGCGGTTCATGCGAACGCGCGACAGGTTGGGGAACATTTCGACGATGGCTTGCAGGGTGTGCTCGATCACCGGGTACGAACCGCGCTGGCCGTAACCGACCCAGCTGTCGATACCGGCACCGATCACCAGGTCGCCCTTGTCGGACTGGCTGATGTAGCCGTGTACGGCGTTGGACATGATCACGCTGTCGATGATTGGCTTGATCGGCTCGGATACCAGGGCTTGCAGCGGGTGCGATTCCAGCGGCAGGCGGAAGCCGGCCAGCTTGGCCATGTGCCCCGAGTTACCGGCGGTGACCACGCCGACGCGCTTGGCGCCGATGAAGCCCTTGTTGGTTTCCACACCGATGACGGCACCGTTTTCCTTGCGGAAACCGATCACCTCGGTTTGCTGGATCAGGTCCACACCCAGGGCGTCGGCGGCACGGGCATAGCCCCAGGCCACGGCGTCGTGACGGGCCACGCCGCCGCGGCGCTGCACGGTGGCGCCAAGGATCGGGTAGCGGGTGTTCTTCGAGCAGTCCAGGTACGGGATTTCGGCCGCGACCTGGGCGGTGTTCAGCAGCTCGCCATCCACGCCGTTCAGGCGGTTGGCCGACACGCGACGCTCGGAGTCACGCATGTCCTGCAGGGTGTGGCACAGGTTGTACACGCCGCGCTGGGAGAACATGACATTGTAGTTGAGGTCCTGGGACAGGCCCTCCCACAGCTTCATGGCGTGCTCGTACAGGTGGGCCGACTCGTCCCACAGGTAGTTGGAGCGCACGATGGTGGTGTTACGGGCAGTGTTGCCACCGCCCAGGTAGCCTTTTTCGATCACGGCCACGTTGGTGATGCCGTGCTCCTTGGCCAGGTAGTAGGCCGTGGCCAGGCCATGGCCGCCACCACCAACGATAACCACGTCGTAGACCTTTTTAGGGGTCGGCGTGCGCCACATGCGCTGCCAGTTCTCGTGGTGGCTGAGGGAGTGCTTGAAAAGGCCGAAGCCCGAATAGCGTTGCATTGTCGTTTACTCCACTCAGCGGTAAACAGGGAAATCAGCGCACAGTGCCGCGACGTTCTTCGCCACATCGGCTTCCACGTCTGCGTCACCGAGGTTGTCGAGGATGTCGCAGATCCAGCCGGCCAGGGCCACGCACTGGGCGACCTTGAAGCCGCGGGTGGTGACGGCCGGGGTGCCGATGCGCAGGCCCGAGGTAACGAACGGAGACTGCGGGTCGTTCGGCACGGCGTTCTTGTTGACGGTAATGTGAGCGCGGCCCAGGGCTGCGTCGGCATCCTTGCCGGTGAGGCCCTGACGAATCAGGCTGACCAGGAACAGGTGGTTGTCGGTACCGCCGGACACCACGTCATAGCCGCGGTCGATGAACACCTGGGCCATGGCCTGGGCGTTTTCGATCACTTGTTGCTGGTAGGCCTTGAAGCCAGGTTCCAGGGCTTCCTTGAAGCACACGGCCTTGGCGGCGATCACGTGCATCAGCGGGCCGCCCTGGGCGCCCGGGAAGACCGCGGCGTTGAGCTTCTTCTCGATCTCTTCGTTGGCCTTGGCCAGGATCAGGCCACCACGCGGGCCACGCAGGGTCTTGTGGGTGGTGGTGGTGACCACATCGGCGAACGGGATCGGGTTCGGGTACAGGCCAGCGGCGACCAGGCCTGCCACGTGGGCCATGTCGACGAACAGCAGTGCACCCACTTTGTCGGCGATGGCGCGGAAGCGCGGGAAGTCCAGGGTCTTGGAGTAGGCCGAGAAACCGGCAACGATCATTTTCGGCTTGTGCTCGACGGCCAGGCGCTCGACTTCGTCGTAGTCGATCAGACCAGTGTTGGTGTCGATGCCGTATTGCACAGCGTTGTACAGTTTGCCCGAGGACGACACTTTGGCGCCGTGGGTCAGGTGGCCGCCGTGGGCCAGGCTCATGCCGAGGATGGTGTCACCGGCCTGCAGCAGGGCCAGGTAGACAGCGCCGTTGGCCGACGAGCCGGAGTGCGGCTGGACGTTGGCGTAGTCGGCGCCGAACAGTTGCTTGGCGCGCTCGATGGCCAGGGCCTCTACCTTGTCGACGTGCTCGCAGCCGCCGTAGTAGCGCTTGCCTGGGTAGCCTTCGGCGTATTTGTTGGTCAGGCCGCTGCCTTGGGCCTGCATCACGCGCTTGGAGGTGTAGTTTTCCGAGGCGATCAGCTCGATGTGGTCTTCCTGGCGCTGCTCTTCGGCATTCATCGCCGCCAGCAGTGCATCATCGTAACCCTGGATCTGGTCTTGCTTGCTGAACATCGTGTATCTCCCGGCAGCGATCGTTTTTTGTCGTGGGGCACTGCGGCCCTTTGTGGCGATGTTATGACTGGGCGGGGGAGGTCAGATGCCTGCGCACGCCTTGCAATGGCGCGTTTACGACATTCGTTTTTTTGCCGTTGCTGCCGGCCTGTTCGCGGGCATGCCCGCTGCCACAGGTTGGCGGTGTTCTGAGGGTTTGAGGTAACCCTGTGGGCGCGGGCTTGCCCGCGAAGCGGCCAGCACAGGCAACCCAGCAACCGACTGTTGCACAGCTTGTATAGGCAACCGCCGAATCGATG
Organism: Pseudomonas sp. CJQ_9; assembly: GCF_043106615.1. Taxonomy (NCBI): domain Bacteria; kingdom Pseudomonadati; phylum Pseudomonadota; class Gammaproteobacteria; order Pseudomonadales; family Pseudomonadaceae; genus Pseudomonas; species Pseudomonas sp. CJQ_9. The sequence continues at coordinate 13,803 of NZ_JBICMS010000063.1, forward strand.
GTTTAGAGTGCTGATCTGCGTCGTTCACAGGACAGTAGTGTCATGACAGACAAGAGCCAACAATTCGCCAGCGACAACTATTCCGGCATCTGCCCCGAAGCCTGGGCGGCGATGGAGAAGGCCAACCACGGCCACGACCGCGCCTATGGCGACGACCAATGGACCGAGCGCGCGGCCGAGTACTTCCGCAAGCTGTTCGAAACCGACTGCGAAGTGTTTTTCGCCTTCAATGGCACTGCTGCCAACTCCTTGGCCCTGGCCTCGTTGTGCCAGAGCTACCACAGCGTGATCTGCTCCGAGACCGCCCACGTCGAAACCGACGAATGCGGCGCACCCGAGTTCTTCTCCAACGGTTCCAAGCTGCTGACCGCAGCCAGCGTGCACGGCAAGCTGACGCCGGCGTCCATCCGCGAAGTGGCGCTCAAGCGCCAGGACATCCATTACCCCAAGCCCCGCGTGGTCACCATCACCCAGGCCACCGAAGTCGGCACTGTCTACCGCCCCGACGAACTCAAGGCAATCAGCGCCACCTGCAAGGAACTGGGCCTTAACCTGCACATGGACGGCGCGCGCTTCACCAATGCCTGCGCGTTCCTGGGCTGCAGCCCGGCGGAGCTGACCTGGAAGGCCGGCGTCGACGTGCTGTGCTTTGGCGGCACCAAGAACGGTATGGCGGTGGGCGAGGCGATCCTGTTCTTCAACCGCCAGCTGGCCGAGGACTTCGGCTACCGCTGCAAGCAGGCGGGGCAGCTGGCGTCGAAAATGCGCTTCCTGTCGGCGCCGTGGGTGGGGCTGCTGGAAGGTGGCGCCTGGCTGCGCCACGGCAGCCACGCCAACCAGTGCGCGCAGTTGCTGGCCACGCTGGTCAAAGACGTACCGGGGGTGGAACTGATGTTCCCGGTGGAGGCCAACGGGGTATTCCTGCAAATGCCGGAGCACGCCATTGAAGCACTGCGGGGCAAGGGCTGGCGGTTCTATACCTTCATTGGTAGCGGTGGGGCGCGGTTCATGTGTTCGTGGGATACCGAGCAAGAGCGGGTGCGTGAGCTGGCGGCGGATATCCGCAGCATAATCACCGCCTGACAGATTGCA
>NZ_JBICMS010000064.1:0-592 GCF_043106615.1 Pseudomonas sp. CJQ_9
GAAACCACGTCAGCGGGTCTTGAGCGGCAGGCTGGTCGTGGACTTGATCTCTGAAAGCGCCACAATCGAGTTTACTTCCTGAATCCCCGGCACGTTCGACAGCTTTTCGAAGAAGAACCGCTCATAGGCCTCGATATCCGAGGTAACGATGCGCAGCAAAAAATCCACCGCGCCCATCAGCACATAGCATTCCAGCACCTCCGGGAAGCCGCGAATGGCCTCGGTGAATTCGGTGAAGTTGGAGCGCCCGTGGGCATTGAGCTTCACCTCGGCGAAGATCTGGGTGTTCAGGCCGATCTTCTTGCGGTCGAGCAAGGTCACCTGCCCACGAATCACCCCCTCGTCCTTCAAACGCTGGATACGCCGCCAGCACGGTGACTGTGACAGGCCCACACGCTCGGCAATCTGCGCGCTGGAAAGCGAAGCGTCCTCTTGCAGCAGTTCAAGAATGCGCCGATCGTAGGCGTCCAGCTCGCTATGCATTGCTGTTTCTCCATAGTGGGTGCTGACGAATTGCTCAATTCGACAGCCAGGCAAAATGGTCAAATCATAGCGAATAAAGGCTGCCTAATGCCTGTCAGTTAAGCGTTAC
>NZ_JBICMS010000065.1:0-841 GCF_043106615.1 Pseudomonas sp. CJQ_9
GAAGCTTGAGCATGCTTGGCGGAGATTGGACGGACGGAACGATGACGGATTTCAAGTGGCGCCATTTCCAGGGTGATGTGATCCTGTGGGCGGTGCGCTGGTATTGTCGCTATCCGATCAGCTATCGCGACCTTGAGGAAATGCTGGCGGAACGCGGCATTTCGGTCGACCATACGACGATCTATCGCTGGGTCCAGTGCTACGCCCCGGAGATGGAGAAGCGGCTGCGCTGGTTCTGGCGGCGTGGCTTTGATCCGAGCTGGCGCCTGGATGAAACCTACGTCAAGGTGCGGGGCAAGTGGACCTACCTGTACCGGGCAGTCGACAAGCGGGGCGACACGATCGATTTCTACCTGTCGCCGACCCGCAGCGCCAAGGCAGCGAAGCGGTTCCTGGGCAAGGCCCTGCGAGGCCTGAAGCACTGGGAAAAGCCTGCCACGCTCAATACCGACAAAGCGCCGAGCTATGGTGCAGCGATCACCGAATTGAAGCGCGAAGGAAAGCTGGACCGGGAGACGGCCCACCGGCAGGTGAAGTATCTCAATAACGTGATCGAGGCCGATCACGGAAAGCTCAAGATACTGATCAAGCCGGTGCGCGGTTTCAAATCGATCCCCACGGCCTATGCCACGATCAAGGGATTCGAAGTCATGCGAGCCCTGCGCAAAGGACAGGCTCGCCCCTGGTGCCTGCAGCCCGGCATCAGGGGCGAGGTGCGCCTTGTGGAGAGAGCTTTTGGCATTGGGCCCTCGGCGCTGACGGAGGCCATGGGCATGCTCAACCACCATTTCGCAGCAGCCGCCTGATCGGCGCAGAGCGACAGCCTACCTCTGACTGCCGC
>NZ_JBICMS010000066.1:0-5295 GCF_043106615.1 Pseudomonas sp. CJQ_9
GAGAGAATAGAAGCCCTCCGCGCCGAACTCGCACGTCCTGTTGTCGTGGCGCTTGACGGGGGAAGCGGCTCCGGTAAGTCAACGATTGCGGCAAGGTTGGCGAAGCTGACCGACATAGCCTTGGTTACGCTCGATGATTTCTATCAAACGCAGGTTCCCGAATCCGAGTGGCCTCACAAAACCGTGGCGGAGCGGTTGAATCGCGTTTTTGAGTGGGACCGCGTTCGCGAGGCAATAGAGCCTCTACGCAAGGGGGAACCTGCACAGTGGCGAGCTTTCGACTTCATGCAGGGACTAGGCCCGGATGGCACTTACAGCCTCAAGAACGAATTTACCGAAGTCGCGCCAGCGCCCACGATTCTGCTCGAAGGAGCTTATTCCGCATCTCCGTTCCTTCGGGATTTGATCGACCTCGCCGTGATCGTGGATGTGCCGACCAAAGTGCGGCATGAACGGACTGCTGCGCGCGAACAGGGCGCGGAGGGCTTTTTAGCCGCGTGGCACGCTGTTTGGGACGATGTTGAAAGCTACTATTTCGAGCGCGTCTGCCCGCCAAGGTCTTTTGATCTGGTGATCCAGAATTAAATTCCTTCGCGCCCCTTATGTCGCGCAAATCCTGAAACCTGCACCACGTCCGCAGCGGCGCGGAATCCGGGCCGCGACGTGTCGCGAAAGTCAGTCGCACAAGTTTGACTTTCGCACCTGATTTTTGCGACAGATTTTTCCCTGCAAAATCAGCGCCGGCGATTTTGTCGCAAAAATCAGGAATTTCGCGACAAATTGATCGCGCCCCGGAATGCGAAGCCCCGCTGTCGGCCATTGTCTGAAGTTCCTCACGGGCAGGCGCTTGATACTTTACTAACTTGTCTGTAAAGTTTGGCTACTCTCACTGAATAGTGCTATCATGCCTGCCGCCCACTCGAACCGCTGGGTTCTTCTGGTGACCGTCGCCGCCGGTCTCCTGCTTATCGTTCTGGACAATTCGGTCCTCTACACGGCCCTGCCTACCCTGACGCGCGAGCTTGGCGCGACGGCAACGCAAGGGTTGTGGATCATCAACGCATACCCCCTCGTCATGGCCGGCCTGCTGCTCGGCACCGGGACGCTGGGTGACAGGATCGGTCACCGGCGCATGTTCCTCATCGGCCTCGTGCTGTTCGGTGTCGCGTCGATTGTGGCGGCCTATTCGCCTACAGCGGAAATCCTGATCGGGGCGCGGGCCTTTCTGGCGGTCGGCGCGGCGGCGATGATGCCCGCGACACTCGCCCTCATCCGCGTCACCTTCGAGGATGACCGGGAACGCAACATCGCCATTGCGATCTGGGGGTCGTTGTCGGTCGTCGGCGCTGCGCTCGGACCGATCATCGGCGGTTTTCTGCTCGGCCATTTCTGGTGGGGGTCGGTGTTCCTCATCAATGTGCCGGTAGTGGTCGCTGCCTTCATTTCGGCGCTGATCGTTGCGCCGAAGGTGGCCGGCGATGCGACCAAGCCTTGGGACGTGGTGTCGTCGTTTCAGGCATTGGTGGCGCTGTCGGCTTTTGTGATCGCGATCAAGGAATCTGCCCATGCCGGGCAGTCGTGGGCCGTCCCCGCTATTTCGCTGCTGGTTGCCATCCTCGCCGGAGCGCTGTTCGTCCGCCGGCAACTGCGCCTGCCGTTCCCGCTGCTCGACTTCTCGATCTTCCGCAATGCCGCGTTCACATCGGGCGTTCTAGCGGCCGCGTTCTCCCTGTTCGCCATCGGCGGTGTTGAGCTTGCTACGACGCAACGCTTCCAGCTCGTTGCGGGCTTCACGCCGCTGGAAGCCGGGATGCTGGTTTCGGCGGCGGCGCTCGGATCATTGCCGACTGCGCTGCTCGGTGGTGCATTCCTGCATCGTATTGGCCTACGTATCCTTATAGCTGGCGGGCTTGCGGCGGGATCGCTGGCGGTCCTGCTTGCGACATGGGGCATCACTCATGGCCTTGGCTGGCTGATCGCCGGTCTGGCGCTGACCGGTGCCGGCGTAGGTGCAACAATGTCGGTGGCATCAACGGCTATTGTGGGCAATGTGCCTGTGCATCGCGCCGGCATGGCGTCGTCGGTCGAGGAAGTGTCCTACGAGTTTGGCAGTCTGTTCGCTGTCACAATTCTCGGAAGTCTTTTGGCCTACCTCTATACGGTCAACGTCGTGTTCCCCGCCGGAACCTCGGAAGCGGCCCGCGACAGCATGGCGTCGGCGCTGGTCTTTGCCAACGAGGCGGGGGCCGATGGTGTTGTCGTGCGTCAAGCGGCAGGAATCGCATTCGACCACGCCTATACGGTCGTCATGTACGTGGCGGCGGGTGTTCTGGCCGTGGGTGCCCTGATCACCGGCATCCTGTTGCGGCGCTACGGTCCCGGCTCGCAATCGTCAGCCTATCCCACACAACACTAAGGAAGCCGACATGGCGAGAGCCAGCAAGCGCCTCGAAGTGCTTGAAGCCATTGTGAGCATCATCGAGCGTGACGGCCTCACCGCCGTCACCCTCGACGCCGTAGCGCTCGAAACCGGCATGACACGCGCCGGCCTTCTGTATCATTTCCCGTCGCGCGAAGCCCTGATCCTCGCCACCCATGAGCATCTGACTCGCTCATGGGAACAGGAGCTGGAAGCGAGCGCCGGCAACACCTCGGACAGGGCGACAGACGCCGAACGACACGCCGCCTACATCAACACCTGCGCAAGAGCTGCCCGGCGGGTCGAACTGCTGCTCATACTGGAAAGCTCCGACAATCGGCAGCTTGGCGATCTGTGGCAACAGGTCATCGACCGCTGGGCACCTCCTGCGCCGATTGGAAACGACGCTGCCGAGTTGGACAGGTTCATTTCGCGCCTTGCCGCCGATGGGCTGTGGATTCACGAGGCGCTGTCGTCGCGCCCGCTCCCCGAGCAACTGCGCAAGCGTATCGCGGCGCGCCTCGTCGCGATGGCCGCCGGACCTGTTGAGGCGGAAGAAAACCTCCCGAAATAACTGGTGTCCCCCCACAACCCTACTGCGCCGGTGCTGCCGGCGCTTTCACGGTGATGGTGCATTGCTGATCTGAACCGGCCGTGCGCGCGGCCTCGGCGCATTGCCCGATCGCCTCGGCATTGTCGCGCACGAGCTGCGAGGAATCGGCCACCCGCATCATGGTGACGCCGGCGTTCCATCGGTCCTGACCTATGACGGTCGCCGCAACATGGGTGTCGGCCGAGAAGGGCAGGAAACGCGGCAACAGCAAAATCAGGAATATGCCGACGAACAGCCCGACAAGGCCGGCCATCCATATGCGGAAATCCTGACTTTTCCGGTCGTAGGCGCTTTTCGTATGAGCGGCGAGGTTCCGGCCGGCGCGCTCGAGGTCGGACGCCTGCCGCTCGAGCTGCTGCGCGGCGGTGCGTATCAGGGCCTCGCCGCTGCGCTCGAGGAGCGCCGCATAGTGTGTCGCACCCTGCCGGAGAATAGGCGATTGCTCTACGCCGTGCAGCCGCTCCGCAACATTGTCGAGCGCCTGCACGAGCTGGGCGAGCTGGGGCTTGTAGTCCTGCGCCGGCTCGATCTTTTCGAGCTGGTCGAAAGCCGCTTCCAGCCCGCGCCGCATCACGGTCATTTCCGCGCCGATCTGCGCGCCCTGCGTCTCGATCGTGCGCCGGAGCGCGTCGAACGCGGCGTGGGCTACCTGAACGATATCCAAGGATTTCCTGACCCTGCGCTCTATCCCGATATTGCTGAGGCGGACTGCAGGCTGGTGGTTATGCACTCAGCGCAGCGGGATGGCATCGCCACCCGCACCGGTCACCTTCGACCCGAAGACGCGCTCGACGAGATTGTGCGGTTCTTCGAGGCGCGGGTTTCCGCCTTGCGACGGAGCGGGGTCGCTGCCGACCGGCTCATCCTCGATCCGGGGATGGGATTTTTCTTGAGCCCCGCACCGGAAACATCGCTGCACGTGCTGTCGAACCTTCAAAAGCTGAAGTCGGCGTTGGGGCTTCCGCTATTGGTCTCGGTGTCGCGGAAATCCTTCTTGGGCGCCACCGTTGGCCTTCCTGTAAAGGATCTGGGTCCAGCGAGCCTTGCGGCGGAACTTCACGCGATCGGCAATGGCGCTGACTACGTCCGCACCCACGCGCCTGGAGATCTGCGAAGCGCAATCACCTTCTCGGAAACCCTCGCGAAATTTCGCAGTCGCGACGCCAGAGACCGAGGGTTAGATCATGCCTAGCATTCACCTTCCGGCCGCCCGCTAGCGGACCCTGGTCAGGTTCCGCGAAGGTGGGCGCAGACATGCTGGGCTCGTCAGGATCAAACTGCACTATGAGGCGGCGGTTCATACCGCGCCAGGGGAGCGAATGGACAGCGAGGAGCCTCCGAACGTTCGGGTCGCCTGCTCGGGTGATATCGACGAGGTTGTGCGGCTGATGCACGACGCTGCGGCGTGGATGTCCGCCAAGGGAACGCCCGCCTGGGACGTCGCGCGGATCGACCGGACATTCGCGGAGACCTTCGTCCTGAGATCCGAGCTCCTAGTCGCGAGTTGCAGCGACGGCATCGTCGGCTGTTGCACCTTGTCGGCCGAGGATCCCGAGTTCTGGCCCGACGCCCTCAAGGGGGAGGCCGCATATCTGCACAAGCTCGCGGTGCGACGGACACATGCGGGCCGGGGTGTCAGCTCCGCGCTGATCGAGGCTTGCCGCCATGCCGCGCGAACGCAGGGGTGCGCCAAGCTGCGGCTCGACTGCCACCCGAACCTGCGTGGCCTATACGAGCGGCTCGGATTCACCCACGTCGACACTTTCAATCCCGGCTGGGATCCAACCTTCATCGCAGAACGCCTAGAACTCGAAATCTAACGTCCGTTCGGGCATCGAGGTCCATGTCGGGGTGGGACGGGCCCGTGGCTTCAAGATCACTTGCAGTCCGACCGCGATGTCTTGGTTGCGCGAGAGGTTGTCGATATCCTCCACTTCCATCATCAACCCTGGATAATGCCGCCGCCGTCATCGCCGCCGACGCCCGTGCCGGGCTTTTCGGGCCTGTCAGGCTTGCTCGGCCTTCAGCCTGCCTGGGCGAGATCTCCGGCGGACGGATTAACGGCGGAGCTTCGCCGCCTTTCGTGCGTGTGAAGGCCGAAGATAGTTCTCTCAAAAACATCCGTTTATGAGAGATACCAAATGTCATTTTCAGAAGACGACTGCACCAGTTGATTGGGCGTAATGGCTGTTGTGCAGCCAGCTCCTGACAGTTCAATATCAGAAGTGATCTGCACCAATCTCGACTATGCTCAATACTCGTG
>NZ_JBICMS010000067.1:0-12672 GCF_043106615.1 Pseudomonas sp. CJQ_9
GATGCCCGTCAAGCGCTGAGGCCCCAGGGACGGGGCCTGCAGCGCGTACTCCCGGGAGCATGCCCGTAGCGAGGGGACCCCGGAGCGAAGCGCAGGGGCCGGATGACGGGAGCAGGCGGCTTTGGTTACTTTGGCCAAGACCAAAGTAACCCGCCGTAAGGGCGGAAAGGTGACTCGGCGCCACCTACGCGAACGAATAGCTATGCGGTGTAAACGCCCACGCCACACACTCAGAAGCTGAAACTTCAAACCCCGGCTCTGATAAGGCACAACCCCATTCGCACGCTGACCCAGTCAAGCCTGCTTCAGCAACAACGCCACCCCCGGAAAGTACTGCCCCAGTTCGTTATGCAATTTGCGGTACGCATACGGGAAGTACCAGGCCACCGCGCACGCGCTGTGTTTCTGTAAGTCGTCGACCATGTCCTGCAACTCTTCAGGGCTGGCGTGCTGGCCAGCCTTCCATGGGCTGATGAACAAAGCCCCCGCCTTCAACTGGCTGGGATAGGCCACCTGCCGGGCGCGCACGGCGGTTTCCTGCAGTGCAGCTGCCATGTCCAGTTTGGCCAGCCTTGGCCACCGCTGACCCACGCTCAGGTACAGCACGTGGTCAGCACTGCTGATCGACAGATCGCAGCGCCCCTCATGCTCACCTTCATCGCGCTGCTTCTTGCCGGCAAACTGCTGTAACGCCGCCAGCTCAGCCTCCCACGCCGCGGCTGCCAGCACCCCGGCATTGGCAACCGCCCCGTGCCAGTAAGGTGCCTCGCCATCGCCGTAAAACTGGTTGCAGCGGTCAATGCAGTCGACCCAGCGTTCCAGCACCGGGCCAAGGAATTCCAGGTTTGAATTGTTAATGAGATGGCCTCGCATGCTGCACTCTCCTTGTGTAATTGTGGTGACGTACAGTCAAGCGTGATGGCTATGTGATATCAGTGTGGCACAGCCAGCAGAATTGGCCAGCGTCGCCGCCTCGATTGACGCTCCCGGTACAACCCTCTAACCTTCGCGCGTGTTTCAGGTGCCCTGCCAGCCCCGACTGGGCAGGGTGAAACTGGGAAGCCGGTGGGCGCCAGCATGGCGCGAGTCCGGCGCTGCCCCCGCAACGGTAGGTGAGTCGCGGCCGCGCAGGGCCACTGGGTGTTTACCCGGGAAGGCGCGCAGGCCAGGGCCAAGGCCCCCTCACAAGCCCGGAGACCGGCCTGATATCTGCCAACGGCATCACGGAGGGTGATGCGCGGTGCACCGTGGCCCCTTGCCATGGCCCCTGCGCGTTCTCCGTCTGCCTGCCTACTCTTTATTGCCGCGCGTTGCCGTGGTGACAGCCAGCGGAGAACCCTGATGAGCGAACCCACCGAACGCGACGAACGCCATTTGGCGCGCATGCAGCGCAAGAAGGCTGTCATCGACGAACGTATCGCCAACTCCCCCAACGAATGCGGCCTGCTGCTGGTGCTGACTGGCAATGGCAAAGGCAAGAGCAGCTCGGCCTTCGGCATGCTTGCGCGGGCCCTGGGCCACGGCATGCAGTGTGGTGTGGTGCAGTTCATCAAAGGCCGCAACAGCACCGGTGAAGAGCTGTTCTTCCGCCGCTTCCCCGAGCAGGTGCGCTACCACGTGATGGGCGAAGGCTTCACCTGGGAAACCCAGGACCGCCAGCGCGACATCGCCGCCGCCGAAGCCGCCTGGGCGGTGTCCCGTCAGTTGCTGCAGGACCCCAGCGTGCAGTTCGTGGTGCTGGATGAGCTGAACATCGCCCTCAAGCACGGCTACCTCGACCTTGACCAGGTCCTGTCCGACCTCCAGGCCCGCCCGCCGATGCAGCATGTGATCGTCACTGGCCGCGGGGCCAAGCCTGAAATGGTCGAGCTGGCTGACACCGTGACCGAAATGGGCATGCTCAAGCATGCCTTCCAGGCCGGCATCCGCGCACAGAAAGGCGTAGAGCTGTGAGTCAGGGGCGCCACTGCCCAGCCGTGCTGATCGCGGCTCCCGCCTCCGGTCAGGGCAAGACCACCGTCACCGCCGCACTGGCCCGTCTGCACCGTAACCGCGGGCGCAAGGTGCGGGTATTCAAGTGCGGGCCGGACTTTCTTGACCCCATGATTCTGGAACGGGCCAGTGGCGCGCCGGTGTACCAGCTGGACCTGTGGATGATCGGCGCGGAGGAAAGCCGCCGGCTGTTGTGGGAAGCGGCAGGGGAGGCCGACCTGATCCTGATCGAAGGGGTGATGGGGTTGTTCGATGGCACCCCCTCCAGTGCCGACCTGGCACGCCATTTCGGTGTGCCGGTGCTGGCAGTGATCGACGGCACGGCCATGGCCCAGACCTTCGGCGCGCTGGCCTTGGGCCTGGCGCGCTACCAAGCCGACCTGCCGTTTGCCGGGGTGCTGGCCAACCGGGTCGGCAGCCTGCGCCACGCACAGCTGCTGGAAGGCAGCCTGACCGAAGGCTTGCGCTGGTATGGCGGGTTGTCCCGCGAGCGTGGCATCGAATTGCCCAGCCGGCACTTGGGCCTGGTCCAGGCCAGTGAATTGAACGATCTCGATGCCCGCCTGGACGCCGCCGCCGAAGCGTTGGGGGCCAGTTGCGATGCGGCGCTGCCGCCACCGGTGTGCTTTGCCGAGCCGGCAGTACACGCCTGCGCAGCCTCGCTGGCCGGTGTGCGTATCGGCGTGGCACGCGACGAGGCTTTTGCCTTCACCTACGGTGCCAACCTCGACCTGTTACGTAGCCTGGGTGCCCAACTGGCCTTCTTTTCGCCGCTGCACGACCGCGAACTGCCGGCGGTAGACAGCCTGTACCTGCCGGGTGGCTACCCCGAATTGCACCATCACGGCCTGGCGGCCAACGCGCCGATGTGCGCAGCGATCCGCGCCCACCATGCCCAGGGCAAGCCGCTGCTGGCCGAATGTGGCGGCATGCTGTACCTGCTCCAGGCGTTGACCGACGTGGCCGGCGAGCGCGCCGAACTGCTCGGCCTGCTGCCGGGTGAGGCGACCATGCAGAAGCGCCTGGCGGCCCTGGCCTTGCAGGCAGTGGAGTTGCCGGAAGGCACCTTGCGCGGGCACACCTACCACCATTCGCTGACCACCACCGGGCTGGAACCGATTGCCCGCGGCCTGAGCCCCAACGGCGGCCGCGGTAATGAAGCGGTGTACCGGATCGGCCGCCTGACCGCCTCCTACGTACATTTCTATTTCCCCTCCAACCCGCCTGCGGCGGCGGCACTGTTACGACCATGAGCGAACACGCCTTCAGCGCCGCCGAGCGCGCTGCCATCTACCGGGCCATCGGCGAGCGCCGCGATATGCGCCATTTCGCTGGCGGGGACGTGGCGCCGGCTGTGCTGGCTCGCCTGCTGGCCGCTGCCCACCAGGCGCCGAGCGTCGGGCTCATGCAGCCCTGGCGTTTCATTCGTATCACCCGGCGTGAACTGCGCGGGCAGATCCAGGCCTTGGTCGAGGCGGAGCGGGTGCGCACTGCCCAAGCCCTGGGCGAGCGTTCCGACGCGTTCATGAAACTGAAGGTGGAAGGCATCAACGACTGTGCCGAGGTGCTGGTGGCGGCCTTGATGGACAACCGTGAGCCGCACATCTTCGGTCGCCGCACCCTCCCTGAGATGGACCTGGCGTCGCTGGCCTGTGCCATTCAGAACCTGTGGCTGGCAGCACGTGGCGAAGGCCTGGGCATGGGCTGGGTGTCGCTGTTCGACCCGCAGGCCCTGGCGGCCCTGCTGGGTATGCCGGCGGGGGCCAAACCGGTGGCAGTGCTGTGCCTGGGGCCGGTTACGGCGTTCTACCCAGCGCCCATGCTGGTCCAGGAAAACTGGGCCCAGCAGCGGCCCTTGAGTGAAATGCTGTTCGAAAACCAATGGGGAGAGTGCCAATGAGCGTGGCTTTGCTGACCGTGGCTGGCGTGGCCCTGGATGCGTTGCTGGGCGAGCCGCAGCGCCGCCACCCACTGGTGGCTTTCGGCAACATGGCCAGTCACCTGGAGCGGCGCCTGAATGCCGGAGGCCGCGGTTGGCGCAGCCACGGTGTCAGCGCCTGGTTTCTGGCCGTGGTGCCGCTGACCCTGGTGGCGCTGGTGCTGTCCTGGCTGCCCTGCATTGGCTGGCTGGTTGATGTGCTGGCGTTGTACTGCGCAGTGGGGCTGCGCAGCCTGGGCGAACATGTGCTGCCAGTGGCTCAGGCGTTGCGCCAGGGCGACCTGGACGAAGCGCGGCGCCGGGTAGGTTTTCTGGTCAGCCGTGAAACCCGCGAGCTGGACGCACCTGCGGTGGCGCGGGCAGCTACCGAGTCGGTGCTGGAAAATGGCAGCGACGCTGTATTCGCTGCGCTGTTCTGGTTCGTGGTGGCCGGGGCGCCGGGTGTGGTGTTGTACCGCCTGAGCAATACCCTCGATGCCATGTGGGGTTACCGCAATGCGCGTTTCGAGCGCTTTGGCTGGTGCGCAGCGCGCATCGACGACGTGCTCAACTATATTCCCGCCAGGCTGGTGGCGCTGACTTATGCGCTGCTCGGCAAAACCCGGGTGGCCGTGGCCTGCTGGCGCAGGCAGGGCCCCTTGTGGGACAGCCCCAACGCCGGCCCGGTCATGGCGGCCGGTGCAGGTGCGCTAGGGGTCGAACTCGGCGGCCCGGCGGTGTACCACGGCCAACTGCACGAGCGGCCACGCCTGGGCGAGGGGCCGGTGGCCGATGCCGACGCCATCGAGCGCGGCTGGAATCTGGTGCAGCGCGGCGTATGGCTGTGGTTGCTGGTGATTTGCCTGGGGGCGTACCTGGATGCTTGAACACGGCGGTCGCCTGCTGCGTGCAGTGCACCAATACGGTATTGCCCGTGAGCACTGGCTGGACCTGTCCAGCGGCATTGCGCCGTGGGCGTTTCCCATTCCGCCCATTCCCGTCGAAGCCTGGGCCCGCTTGCCGGAAACCGAGGATGGCCTGGAAGCGGCCGCGCGCCACTATTACGGCGCCAGCCAGGTATTGCCAGTCGCCGGCTCGCAGGCCGCTATTCAGGCACTCCCGCTGCTGCGTGCCAGCGGACGGGTTGGGGTACTGGGCCCATGCTATGCCGAGCACCCCCATGCCTGGCAAAGGGCGGGGCACCAGCTGCTCGAGTTGGACGAAACACAGGTTGAGGCCGCACTCGATGGCCTCGACGTGCTGGTGTTGGTCAACCCCAACAACCCTACAGGGCGCCGCGTGCCCCGTGAGCGGCTGTTGGCCTGGCACGCCCGGCTGGCTGCGCGCGGCGCCTGGCTGCTGGTGGATGAAGCCTTCATGGACAATACCCCCGCAGACAGCGTGGTGGATTGCAGCGCACGCCCTGGCCTGATCGTATTGCGCTCGTTCGGCAAGTTCTTCGGCCTGGCTGGCGTGCGCCTGGGCTTCGTGGCCGCCGAGCACAGCCTGCTGGTGCGCCTGGCCGAGTTGCTTGGCCCGTGGACCGTCAATGGCCCGACCCGGGTGTTGGCCCAGGTCAGCCTGGCTGACCAGGCCGCGCAGCTGGCCCAAACCGAACGCTGTGCCGCCGCCAGCCAGCGACTGGCGGCAATGCTGGACCGCGCTGGCCTGCCGCCCACTGGCGGCTGTGACCTGTTCCAGTATGTACGCAGCCCAGGCGCAGCCCACCTGCACGATTTTCTCGCCCGTCGCGGCATTCTGGTGCGGCTGTTCGAGCAGCCTGCTGCAGTACGCCTGGGGCTGCCCGCCAGCCTGGCGGATGAGCAACGCCTGGCCCAGGCCCTGGCGGCCTACCAAAAGGAATCGGCATGACCACCCTCATGGTGCAAGGCACCACCTCCGACGCCGGCAAAAGCACGCTGGTAACTGCATTGTGCCGCTGGCTGTTGCGCCAGGGCGTGGGTGTGGTGCCGTTCAAACCGCAGAATATGGCGCTGAACAGTGCCGTAACCGCCGATGGCGGCGAAATTGGCCGTGCCCAGGCGGTGCAGGCCCAGGCCTGCCGGCTGGCGCCGCATACCGACATGAACCCGGTATTGCTCAAGCCCAACAGTGATACCGGCGCCCAGGTGATCATCCATGGGCGTGCCGTCACCAGCATGAACGCGGTGGCCTACCACGACTACAAAGCTGTCGCCATGCAGGCAGTGCTGGCCTCGCACCGGCGCCTGAGCGCTGCCTGGCCGGTGGTCATGGTCGAGGGCGCGGGGTCGCCGGCAGAAATCAACCTGCGCGCTGGCGACATCGCCAACATGGGCTTTGCCGAAGCGGTCGACTGCCCGGTGATTTTGGTCGCGGACATCAACCGTGGTGGCGTGTTCGCCCACCTGGTGGGCACGCTGGAACTGCTGTCGCCCAGTGAGCAGGCGCGGGTGCAGGGCTTTGTGATCAACCGCTTCCGTGGCGACATCGCGCTGCTGCAACCAGGGTTGGACTGGCTGGAGGCACGCACCGGCAAGCCGGTACTGGGCGTGTTGCCCTACGTCACCGACCTGCACCTTGAAGCCGAAGATGGCATCGATAGGCGCCAGGGCAGCAAGCAGGACCGCGTGCTCAAGGTGATCGTGCCGGTGCTGCCGCGTATCAGCAACCACACCGACTTCGACCCTTTGCGCCTGCATCCGCAGGTAGACCTGCAATTTATCGGCCCTGGCCAGCCGATTCCGGCTGCCGACCTGATCATCCTGCCCGGCTCGAAAAGTGTCCGCGGCGATCTGGCACAGCTGCGCGAGCGTGGTTGGGACAAGGCGATCGAACGCCACCTGCGCTATGGCGGCAAACTGATCGGAATTTGTGGCGGCCTGCAGATGCTCGGCCATGAAGTGCATGACCCGCTGGGGCTCGAAGGGGTTGCCGGTTCGAGCCGCGGGTTGGGCCTGTTCGACTACGCCACCGTGCTCGAAGCCCAGAAGCAGTTGCGTAATGTCACCGGCACGCTGAACCTCGAGGCTGCGGCGGTGAGCGGTTATGAGATCCATGCGGGCGTCACCCGCGGCCCGGCCCTGGCGCAGCCTGCCGTGCAGTTGGCCGATGGCCGCAGCGACGGCGCCATCAGCGACGACGGGCAGGTGCTGGCCACGTACCTGCATGGTCTGTTCGAAGGCAGCCATTCATGTGCCGCCCTGCTGCGCTGGGCGGGCCTGGACGATGTGCAGGTCATCGATTACGAAGCCCTGCGTGAACGTGACATCGAGCGCCTGGCCGACCTGGTGGACGCGCACCTGAACACCACCTTGTTGCGCCAACTGTGCGGGGTGGCCTGACATGCGCAGCCTGATCCTCGGCGGTGCCCGTTCGGGCAAAAGCCGCCTGGCCGAGCAATGGGCCACTGCCAGCGGTTTGCCCGTGACCTACATTGCCACCAGCCAGCCGCTGGACGGTGAAATGAACGAGCGGGTAGCGCTGCACCGGCAACGACGCCCTGCCGCCTGGGGGGTGATCGAAGAGCCCCTGGCGTTGGCGGCGGTATTGCGCGCAGAAGCCGCCGAGGGGCGTTGCCTGCTGGTGGATTGCCTGACCCTGTGGCTGACCAACCTGCTGATGCTGGAGGATGACCAACGCCTGGCCCAGGAGCGTGATGCGCTGCTCAATTGCCTGGAGCAACTGCCTGGCACGGTTATCCTGGTCAGTAACGAAACCGGCCTGGGGGTGGTGCCCATGGGCGAGCTGACCCGGCGTTATGTCGACCTGGCCGGCTGGATGCATCAGGCGGTGGCCGAGCGCTGTCAACGCGTGGTGTTGACGGTTGCCGGGTTGCCATTGGTGCTCAAGGGCGCCGCGCCATGACCCAGCCATGCACCGTGCAACCCTCACTACCCATTGTCCAACCCTGAACAGGCTTCCCCCGATGATCCAACCCTGGTGGCAAACCCCCTGCCAACCCCTCGACAACGCCGCCATGGACCAGGCCCGCGCGCGTCAGCAGCAACTGACCAAACCTGCCGGCTCGCTTGGCCAGCTGGAAGGCCTGGCCATTCAGCTGGCCGGTTTGCAGGGGCAGGAACGCCCCGTGCTGGACCAGCTGGCCATCACCATTTTTGCTGGTGACCACGGTGTGGTCGAGGAAGGCATCTCGGCCTACCCGCAGGCGGTAACCGGGCAGATGCTGTGCAATTTCGTCGGCGGTGGCGCGGCAATCAGTGTGCTGGCGCGGCAACTGCACGCCAGCCTGGAGGTGGTCGATCTCGGCACCATCGACCTACAGCTGGAACTGCCCGGCGTGCGCCATTTGCGCCTGGGGGCCGGTACCGCGAACTTTGCCCGCCAGCCGGCGATGACCGAAGACCAGCTGCTGGCAGCCCTGCAGGCGGGCCGCGACAGCGCCTTGCGCGCGGCCGAACAGCGTGCGCAGTTGTTCATCGGTGGTGAGATGGGCATCGGCAACACGACTGCCGCGGCTGCCGTGGCCAGCGCCTTGCTGGGCTGCCCGGCGGCACAGCTGAGCGGGCCTGGCACCGGGCTGGACAACGCGGGTGTGCGGCATAAGGCGCAGGTCATCGAACAGGCGTTGCGCCTGCATGGTCTGCGGGCTGACGCGCCGTTGCAGGCATTGGGGTGCGTTGGCGGGTTCGAGATCGCTGCCCTGGTCGGCGCCTATATCGGCTGCGCGCAGTCGGGTATCGCAGTACTGGTCGATGGCTTCATCTGCAGCGTCGCCGCGCTGGTGGCGGTGCGCCTGAACCCGCAGTGCCGGGCCTGGCTGCTGTTCGCTCATGAAGGTGCCGAGCCTGGGCACAAGGCCCTGCTCGCGGCGCTGCAGGCCGAGCCGTTGCTGGCCCTGGGCCTGCGCCTGGGCGAGGGCAGTGGCGCCGCATTGGCGGTACCGCTGTTACGCCTGGCGTGTGCGCTGCATGGGCAAATGGCGACCTTTGCCGAAGCCGCTGTGGCGGACCGCCCGGCATGATCCTTGACCTGCTGCGCCACGGCGAAACCGAGCAGGGCGGGCTGCGTGGCAGCCTGGATGACGCGCTGACCGACCAAGGCTGGGCCCAGATGCGCAGTGCCGTGGCCGGTGCCGGCCCGTGGCAGGTGTTGGTCAGCTCGCCGCTGCAGCGCTGTGCGCGGTTTGCCGATGAGCTGGGTGCGCGACTGAATTTGCCGGTGTGCCGGGTGCCAGCCCTGCAAGAACTGCACTTTGGTGACTGGGAAGGCCGCAGCGCCGCACAGATCATGCAAGACCAGGCCGATGCGCTGGGGCAGTTCTGGGCAGACCCCTACGCCTTCACGCCGCCTAACGGCGAGCCGGTGCACGCCTTTGCGTCACGAGTGCTGGCGGCGGTCGAGGGGTTGTACCAGCAGCACGCCGGCAAGCGTGTGCTGCTAATCACCCATGGTGGGGTGATGCGCTTGCTACTGGCGCGTGCTCGCGGCTTGCCCAGGCACCAACTGTTGCAGGTCGAGGTCGGGCATGGTGCCTTGGTCCGCTTGTTGGTGGGTGAGGGCGGGCAGTTGGTCGAGGAAGGTTGAGATGCTGCCGTTGCCGTTCTGGATTGCCTTGCAGTTTCTCAGCAGCTTGCCGGTGAGTCTGCCAGGCATGCCCGCCGCCCGTGAGGTGGGCCGTTCGCTGCTCTATTACCCGCTGGTCGGGCTGCTGTTCGGGTTGCTGTTGTGGCTGGCAAGCCACCTGCTGCAGGGCACGCCGGCGCCGCTGCAGGCGGCGTTGCTGTTGGCACTGTGGGTGCTGCTCAGCGGGGCCTTGCACCTGGATGGGCTGGCCGACAGTGCGGATGCCTGGCTGGGCGGCTTTGGCGACCGCGAGCGCACACTGCGGATCATGAAAGACCCACGCAGCGGGCCAATGGCCGTGGTAACCCTGGTACTGGTGCTGTTGCTGAAGTTCTGTGCCCTTTGGGTGCTGGTCGAGCAGGGCGTCACTGCTCACCTGCTGCTGGCGCCGCTGCTCGGGCGGGCGGCGATGCTGGGTTTGTTTCTGTGCACCCCTTACGTGCGCCCAGGCGGCTTGGGGCAGGCACTGTCAGAACATCTGCCACGGCGCGCCGCGGGCTGGGTACTGCTGGGTTGTGCGCTGTTTTGCCTGTGGCTGGGCGGGTGGAGCGTGGTGCTGGCGCTGGCGGTATTTGCCTGGCTGCGGCAGCTCATGTGCCGACGCCTGGGTGGCACAACGGGCGATACGGCCGGGGCGCTGCTGGAACTGCTCGAGCTGGCGGTGGTGCTTGGCATGGCGCTGGGGCTCTGAACGTCGTGTCACTCAAGCGGCGCCTCGCCCGGCGCCATGAAACTTCTTGCAACATGCAACACGCGGGTATATACACGTATCCATGCTGACCCGTGAATGCCTTTGTACCCATTTACGCCGTGCTGCCCGTGGGGTGACCCGGCATTACGACGAAGCCCTTGCCGGCTTCGGGGTCAATGTCGCCCAGTTTTCGCTGTTACGGCACCTGCAGCGCCTCGATCGTCCCAGCATCACGACCCTGGCCGAGGCCATGGGGCTGGAGCGCAGTACGTTGGGCCGCAACCTGCGTGTGCTGCAGGCAGAGGGCTTGGTAGCCCTGGCCGAGGGCGATGACCAGCGTAACCGTGAGGTGCTGCTGACCGCAGCCGGCACGCAGTTGCTGCAAGCCGCCCACCCGGCCTGGGAGCAGGCGCAAACCGATTTGGTGGAACGCCTGGGGAGCGGGCAGCGTGATCAACTGGTGCACCTGCTGAACCAGCTGGCCTGAAATGATATGACCATAAGCGGGTATATACCCGTAAACCTTGCGATGTGCTGGAGATAACGACAATGACTTCGGTGTGGCGAACCAGCGGATGGGTATTGGTGGGGGCAGCGTTGATTCTGGCGTTGTCATTGGGGGTACGGCACGGTTTCGGTCTGTTCCTGGCGCCCATGAGCGCCGATTTTGGCTGGGGCCGTGAGGTGTTTGCCTTCGCCATTGCCTTGCAGAACCTGATCTGGGGGTTGGCGCAACCCTTTGCCGGCGCCTTGGCCGACCGCCTGGGCGCGGCACGGGTGGTGATCATCGGCGGTATTCTTTATGCCGTGGGGTTGATCCTGATGGGCACGGCCGACTCGGCCTGGTCGTTGTCGCTGAGTGCGGGCTTGCTGATTGGTATTGGCCTCTCCGGCACTTCGTTTTCGGTGATCCTCGGTGTGGTCGGGCGGGCTGTGCCGGCCGAAAAACGCAGCATGGCCATGGGCATCGCCAGCGCCGCAGGCTCGTTCGGCCAGTTCGCCATGTTGCCGGGCACCCTGGGCCTCATCCAGTGGCTGGGTTGGTCGGCAGCCCTGTTGGTATTGGGGCTGCTGGTGGCATTCATCGTGCCTTTTGTCGGCCTGCTGCGCGACCGCCCATTGCCCAGCCATGGTGCCGAGCAGACGCTGGGCCAGGCGTTGCGTGAGGCGTGTTCGCACCCTGGGTTCTGGCTCCTGGCGCTGGGCTTCTTCGTCTGCGGTTTCCAGGTGGTGTTCATCGGCGTGCACCTGCCGGCCTACCTGGTTGACCAGCATCTGCCCGCGAGTACCGGTACCACAGTGCTGGCGCTGGTTGGGCTGTTCAACATTGTCGGCACCTTCACGGCTGGCTGGCTGGGTGGGCGCATGTCCAAACCGCGCCTGCTGACCGGGCTTTACCTGCTGCGGGCGGTGGTGATCGTGCTGTTCCTGTGGGCGCCGGTGACTCAGTTCAGTGCCTACCTGTTCGGTATCGCCATGGGGCTGCTGTGGTTGTCTACCGTGCCGCTGACCAACGGCACCGTGGCGACGGTGTTCGGCGTGCGCAACCTTTCCATGCTGGGCGGTATCGTGTTTCTGTTCCACCAGTTGGGTGCGTTCCTGGGGGGCTGGCTGGGTGGGGTGGTGTATGACCGCACGGGCAGCTATGACCTGGTGTGGCAGATTTCCATCCTGCTCAGCGTGTTGGCTGCCGCACTGAACTGGCCGGTACGCGAACGCCCGGTCGCCCGCTTGCAGGCGCAGGCAGCATGAGCCGCCATTGGCTTCGCGGGCTGCTGGCTGTTGCCGGGTTATTGCTGCTGGCGCTGGTGTGGTGGGGCTGGCACCGCGGGGGCTTGGCGTTGATGCAGTTGGGCATGAGCGTCTGTTAGGCGCTACCCTGCAAGCTCAAGGCTTGAATTGCGGGAGCAACTGACATGCGTATACAGGGGTTGACGGTGACGGTGCTGGGCTTGCTGGCCAGTGCGTCGAGCTGGGCTGCCGATTGCCCGGCGTTGTTGCAGGGCAGCTTGCCGGAATTGCGGGGCAAGGGGCAGATCGAGCTGTGCGAGCGGTTTGCCGGTAAGCCTTTGGTGGTGGTGAATACCGCCAGTTACTGTGGTTTTGCGCCGCAGTTCGAGGGGCTTGAAGCAACGTACAAGGCGTATCACGAACAAGGCCTGGAGATGTTGGGTGTGCCGTCCAATGACTTCAAGCAGGAAGACGCCGATAGCGAGAAGACGGCCAAGGTCTGCTATGCCAATTACGGTGTGACGTTCACCATGACCAAGGCTCAGCCGGTTCGGGGCAAGGATGCGATTCCGTTGTTCGTTGAATTGGCCAACCAGAGCAGTGCGCCGAAGTGGAACTTCTACAAATATGTGGTTGATCGCAAGGGCAAGGTGGTTGGTAATTTTTCCAGCCTGACGAAGCCGGATGATCCGGCGTTCCGGGCGGCTATCGAGAAGGCTATTGCTTCGCAGTGATGGGGGGGGTTATTGCGTAGCTTGAAAGCTTTTTGGCGCTG
>NZ_JBICMS010000068.1:0-15101 GCF_043106615.1 Pseudomonas sp. CJQ_9
GCAGTATCTGCTTGAAGCGCAGATCCCGGGGGCGCTTCGCACCCCTTTCGCGACGCAAGGCCGCTCCTACAGGGCCGTATCAGGCCTTGAGCAGGTGCTTCCAGCCACGGCTTTGGTCAACTGCCCGTGCCTGGTCGATGCGTGCTTCCAGCACTTCATCGCTGATCGGCAGTTCGGCCAGCTCATGCAGCTTCTTCAGGTCGCCATACAGGCGGTCCATCTGCGGTGCTTCCAGCACCTGGCGGGCGTGGTGCAGCCAGGCCAGCAGTTGTTCGATGCGCGGCAGTTGCTCAGCCAGGTCTTCGGGGCGCTGGGTGTACAGCGGCAGCTTCAGTGCACGGCCTTCTTCACCCAGCAAATGGCCCATCCAGCTGGCCAGCTGCGCCTTGCCCTGGCGTTCGCCACGGCCCTTGCGTTCTACCGTCCAGGCGCGGGCCAGCAGCCAGCGTGAGGTTTCCAGCGAGAACTGGCCCCAGCGCACGTCTTCCAGCTCTTCGGCAAACTGCTCGGGCGCGGCGCGGCGGATGTCTTCGTCGTCGTTACCGGCCTGCACCAGCGGGCGCCAGTCTTCCAGCAGGGCGTCGAGGCTGCTGCGCAGTTCACGGGTAGCGGCACGCGGTGCGGCCTGGCCCAGGCTGGCGGTCAACGCGCGCAGTTCGCTCAGGCACTCGACCCAGTCCTGCAACAGGCGCCAGTGGCCATTGTGGCGGTACTGCTCGGCCAGGCGCTGGCTGCTGCCCAGCAGTTGCCAGGCCAGGGCGGCGTAGGCGTCGTCAACGGCCATTTCCGCGTCCAGCTCGGCACCTGGCAGGCCCAGCTCATAGCTGTCTGGCTCCAGCAGGCGATAGCCGCGCTCGGCCTTGCTGATGTCGCACGGCATCAACGGCAGGCTGGCGGCCAGCTCGGCGGCCAGTTCCAGCAGTGCCTGCGGCTCACCTTCGCGCAGCTCCAGTTCCAGCTCGCAGATGGCTTCCTTGCGCTTGCCGGCGACCACGAAGCCTTGGTCCAGCGCGGCCTCGATCACCACCTTGCTTTTGCCACGGCCCCAGGCGATTTCGGCGAACTCGCGGGTGAAGTCCGTGGTGAACAGTGGCTTGATGGTCTTTTTGTCCAGGCCGGCCAGTTGTTCGGGCCAGCAGGTGGCATCGAGCTTTTTCAGGTCCAGCTTGGGCTTGTCCAGGTTCCACTCGTACTCATTGCGCTCCGACAGGCCCGCTACGCTCTGGCCGCGGCACTTGAGGGTCTGGATGACCACATCGCCATCGCGGCGCAGGCGCAGGGCCACGCGTGCGGCGGACAGCTCTCGCTCGGGGGTGTCGAAGTACTGGTTGGTCAGTTCGCGGGTCTGCCAGCCGGACTTGTTGCGCTTTTTCAGCAGAGGGTGCTCGCGCAGGGCGGCAAGGGTCTCGCGGCTGGCGCGGAGCTTGAGTTCGGTTTCTTTGTGCATCACAGACTCGAAGGAGGGGGCGTGGTTGGCAAGGAGTTTACAGCAGTCGGCTGTGATCTGTTGGGTCGTGGTGGCTTCTTCGCGGGCTCGCCCGCTCCCACAGGCAAAGCGCAGCCCTTGAAGGCATTGAAATCCCTGTGGGAGCGGGCAAGCCCGCGAAGAAGCCCACACGGTTGCCCTGCGAACGAATGGCATTGCTATGATGGGCAACGCTTCCGAGGAGTACGCGCATGCCGTTGCCGACGCTGAAAGACCAGTTTGCCGCCTTGATCGCCGCGCCTTCGGTCAGTTGCACCCAGCCGGCGCTGGACCAGTCCAACCGTCAGGTCATCGACCTGCTGGCCGGCTGGCTGGGCGACCTTGGCTTCAAATGCGATATCCAGCAGGTCAGCCCCGGCAAGTTCAACCTACTGGCCAGCCGCGGCACAGGCCCGGGCGGCCTGGTGCTGGCGGGGCACAGCGACACCGTGCCCTACGACGAACAACTGTGGCGCAGTGACCCGCTGAAGCTGACAGAGACCGATGGACGCTGGATTGGCCTGGGCAGTTGCGACATGAAAGGCTTCTTTGCCCTGATCATCGAAGCCGTCATTCCGCTGCTGCAGCACGATTTCAAGCAGCCCCTGCTGATCCTGGCCACCTGTGATGAAGAAAGCTCCATGTCTGGTGCCCGCGCCCTGGCCGAGGCTGGCCAGCCGTTGGGGCGAGCGGCGGTGATCGGCGAACCGACCGGGCTGCGGCCGATCCGCATGCACAAGGGCATCCTCATGGAGCGCATCGATATCCTGGGGCGCAGCGGCCATTCCTCGGACCCAAGCCTGGGCCACAGCGCCATGGAGGCCATGCACGCGGTCATGGGCGAGCTGATGGGCCTGCGCCAGCAATGGCAGCAAACCTACCGCAACCCACAGTTCAGCGTGCCCACCCCGACCATGAACTTTGGCTGCATCCACGGCGGCGACAACCCAAACCGTATCTGCGGCCAGTGCGCACTGGAGTTCGACCTTAGGCCTTTGCCGGGCATGGATGCCGAGCAGTTGCGGGCGGCCATCCGCGAGAAACTGCAGCCGCTGGCCGAGCGCCACGAGGTCCGTATCGACTACGCACCGCTGTTCCCGGAGGTGCCGCCGTTCGAGCAGGCGGCCGACGCCGAGCTGGTGCAGGTAGCCGAACGCCTGACCGGCCATCGCGCCGAAGCGGTGGCGTTCGGCACCGAAGCACCTTATCTTCAGCAGCTGGGTTGCCAGACTATCGTGTTGGGCCCCGGCGACATCGCCTGCGCCCACCAGCCCGGCGAATACCTTGAAATGTCACGAATCGAGCCTACCGTGCGTCTATTGCGTGACCTGATCCGGCACTATTGCCTGCACTAAACGTCAATCGTACTGATTCGTTCCTGCCTAGAGGAGACCGCGCGTGACCGCAAGCCTGTTCCGACGATGATCCTGAACGCCCCGTGTATCGCCGTTCTCCGTCCACTTATTCACAGGCCCTGTCATGCCCGATTACGTCAACTGGCTGCGTCATGCCTCCCCGTACATCAATGCCCATCGCGACTGCACCTTCGTGGTCATGCTGCCTGGCGATGGGGTAGAGCACCCCAACTTCGGCAATATCGTCCACGACCTGGTGCTGCTGCACAGCCTTGGCGTGCGCCTGGTACTGGTGCACGGCTCGCGCCCGCAGATCGAAAGCCGTCTGGCTGAGCGCGGCCTGACGCCGCATTACCACCGCGGCCTGCGCATCACCGATGCCGCCACCCTGGACTGCGTGATCGACGCTGTCGGCGCCCTGCGCCTGGCCATCGAGGCGCGCCTGTCGATGGACATCGCGGCCTCGCCGATGCAGGGCTCGCGCCTGCGCGTGGCGTCCGGCAACCTGGTCACCGCACGGCCGATCGGTGTGCTCGAAGGGGTGGACTACCACCACACCGGCGAAGTGCGCCGGGTCGACCGCAAGGGCATCAGCCGCCTGCTCGACGAGCGCTCCATCGTGCTGTTGTCGCCTTTGGGCTACTCACCCACCGGTGAGATCTTCAACCTGGCCTGCGAGGACGTCGCTACCCGCGCGGCCATCGACCTGGGTGCCGACAAGCTGCTGCTGTTCGGCGCCGAGCCAGGTTTGCTGGACGCAGACGGCAAGCTGATACGCGAGCTGCGCCCACAACAGGTGGCCCCGCACCTGCAGCGGCTGGGCAGCGATTATCAGGGCGAGTTGCTGGATGCTGCGGCTGAAGCCTGCAAAGGCGGTGTGGCGCGCAGCCACATCGTCAGTTATGCCGAAGACGGCGCCCTGCTGACCGAGCTGTTCACCCGCGGCGGGGGTGGCACGCTGGTGTCGCAGGAGCAGTTCGAGGTGGTGCGCGAGGCGACCATCGAAGACGTCGGTGGCTTGCTCGACCTGATCAGCCCGCTGGAAGAGCAGGGCATCCTGGTGCGTCGCTCGCGCGAGGTGCTGGAACGTGAGATCGAGCAATTCAGTGTGGTCGAGCGCGAAGGTATGATCATCGCCTGTGCGGCGCTGTACCCGATTGCTGATTCCGAGGCCGGCGAGCTGGCGTGCCTGGCGGTCAACCCGGAGTACCGCCATGGTGGGCGGGGCGACGAATTGCTGGAGCGCATCGAGAGCCGTGCGCGGCAAATGGGCTTGACTACCCTGTTCGTGCTTACTACTCGTACTGCGCACTGGTTCCGCGAACGTGGCTTTGCGCCGAGTGGCGTGGAGCGTCTGCCGGCAGCGCGGGCTTCGCTGTACAACTACCAGCGTAATTCGAAGATTTTCGAGAAGTCTTTGTAAACCTGTACCGGCCCTATCGCCGGCAAGCCGACTCCCACAGGGAAAGCGCCAGCCCTGAAGGTTGTGCAGTACCTGTGGGAGCTGGCTTGCCGGCGATAGGGCCGCAAAGCGGCCCCGGCAATCTCAGCGTGTTACAGAACATATTGGGGGCGCTTCGCACCTTTTTCGCGACAAAAGGCCGCTCCCGCAATGGGGGCGGCGTTTTGTTTACACGGTATGCAGGTGCCAGTTGTATTCAGTGTGGTCGAGCGCGAAGGCATGATCATCGCCTGTTCGTGCTTACTACTCGTACTGCGCACTGGTTTCGCGAACGTGGCTTTGCGCCGAGTGGCGTGGAGCGGCTGCCGGCAGCGCGGGCTTCGCTGTACAACTACCAGCGTAATTCGAAGATTTTCGAGAAGTCTTTGTAAACCTGTACCGGCCCTATCGCCGGCAAGCCGGCTCCCACAGGGAAAGCGCCAGCCCTGAAGGTTGTGCAGTACCTGTGGGAGCTGGCTTGCCGGCGATAGGGCCGCAAAGCGGCCCCGGCAATCTCAGCGTGTTACAGAACATCTTGGCGGCGGCGTTTTGTTTACACGGTATGCAGGTACCAGTTGTACTCGAGGTCGGAGATCGAGTGTTCAAACTCCTCCAGCTCGCTCTCCTTGCACGCGACGAAGATGTCGATGTACTTCGGATCGATGTACTTGTTCAGAATCTCGCTGTCGTCCAGCTCACGCAGGGCATCGCGCAGGTTGTTCGGCAAGCTCTGCTCAAGTTGCTCGTACGAGTTGCCTTCGATCGGCGCGCCAGGCTCGATCTGGTTGGTCAGGCCGTGGTGCACGCCCGCCAGCACGGCAGCCATCATCAGGTACGGGTTGGCGTCGGCCCCGGCCACGCGGTGCTCGATGCGCACGGCATCGGCCGAGCCGGTCGGTACGCGCAACGCCACGGTACGGTTGTCCAGGCCCCAGCTTGGCGCGTTCGGTACGTAGAACTGCGCACCGAAACGGCGGTAGGAGTTGACGTTCGGGCAGAGGAACGCCATGGACGCTGGCAGGGTCTCGAGCACACCGCCGACAGCGTGACGTAGCGCGGCGTTCTGCTCGGGATCCTCGCTGGTGAAGATGTTGTTGCCATCTTTGTCCAGCACGGAAATGTGTACATGCAGGCCGTTGCCCGCCTGGCCCGGGTAGGGCTTGGCCATGAAGGTGGTGTCCATTTCATGGTCGTACGCAATGTTCTTGATCAAGCGCTTGAGCAGTACCGCGTAGTCGCAGGCCTTGAGCGGGTCTGGCACGTGGTGCAGGTTGACTTCGAACTGCGCCGGGGCGCTTTCCTTGACGATGGCGTCGGCCGGGATGCCTTGTTCCTTTGCGCCTTCGAGGATGTCCTGCAGGCAGTCGGCATATTCGTCGAGGTCGTCGATCAGGTACACCTGGGTCGACTGCGGGCGTTTGCCCGAGATTGGCGAGCGCGGTGGCTGTGGGCGGCCGTTCACGTTCTCCTGGTCGATCAGGTAGAACTCCAGCTCGAACGCGGCGCAGATGGTCAGGCCCATGTCGGTGAACTTGCTCACCACCTGGCGCAGCACTTCGCGCGGGTCGGCGAAGAACGGCTCGCCTTCCAGCTCGTGCATGGTCATCAGCAGCTGGGCAGTGGGGCGCTTTTGCCACGGTTCGTTACAGAGTGTGTCTGGGATCGGATAGCAGATGCGGTCGGCATCGCCGATATCCAGGCCCAGGCCAGTGCTTTCGACGGTGGAACCGTTGATGTCGAGGGCGAAGAGGGAGGCCGGCAAGTTGATGCCTTTCTCGTAAACCTTGTGGAGGCTGGTGCGCTCTATGCGCTTGCCGCGCACCACACCATTCATATCTGCAATCAGAAGGTCAACGTAGAGAACCTCAGGATGTTCCTTAAGGAACGCGTTCGCTTCGTTAAGCTGAACGGCACGCGGGGGTACCGACATGATGCAACACCTTTGTTGTTAAAAATATCAATCAAGGGGGGCTTGCAAGACCAGTCAACCGAAAAGCCATACTGATGTCAAGCCAACCCCATGATGCCCTGAAATGGCCCATCTACGGCAGATTTGCTGCAAATCGGGGCATGGCATTATCCGCTATTTCCGCGGTAAAGAGCTATCTCAAGCGTGCCGTGTTTTATTTTTTACGCGGGTGTTGTGTAAAAAAATGAACAAGGCTAAGCTCGGTCTCAACCCAGAACACAATAATACGAGGGTCACATGGTCCGCTTGCCGCGACCTGAAAGCACTGCGTGCGCAGTGCCATCGGGTATCTCCGCCGTTCATGCAAGCTGCGTCGCTGTTGCTGCCGCCCTGGCCGCAATAATTGACGTTTGGCGTTCCCGGACCTGCCCTCGCAGCGGCTTGCCGCCCTTCGTTTCATCTTCCTGCCTTTTGAACTCATTTCGGATACAGCTGATTTCAGTGTATCCACTGTGGCTCTGCGCGGGGGTTTTTGCTTTAGCAATCTTCTCCATCCAGAATCAAGTCGCGGACCACCTTACCTCCTGAGGTATTTATGAGTAACAACCTCGACCAGCTCACCGATTGGTTGAAAGAGCACAAGATCACCGAAGTCGAATGCATGATCAGTGACCTGACCGGCATCACGCGCGGCAAGATTTCGCCTACCAACAAATTCATCGCCGAAAAGGGCATGCGCCTGCCCGAGAGTGTGCTGCTGCAGACCGTGACCGGCGACTACGTCGACGACGACATCTATTACGAATTGCTCGACCCGGCGGATATCGACATGATCTGCCGCCCTGACGAGAACGCCGTGTTCCTCGTGCCGTGGGCCATCGAGCCCACCGCGCAGGTGATCCACGACACCTACGACAAGAAGGGCAACCCGGTCGAACTGTCGCCGCGCAACGTGCTGAAGAAAGTACTCAAGCTCTACGCCGACAAGGGCTGGCAGCCGATCGTCGCGCCGGAAATGGAGTTTTACCTCACCAAGCGCAGTGAAGACCCGGACTTCCCGCTGCAACCGCCGGTAGGCCGTTCCGGTCGCCCGGAAACCGGCCGACAGTCGTTCTCGATCGAAGCGGCGAACGAATTCGACCCGTTGTTCGAAGACGTGTACGACTGGTGCGAGCTGCAGCAACTGGACCTCGACACGCTGATCCACGAAGACGGCACGGCGCAGATGGAAATCAACTTCCGTCATGGCGACGCCCTGCACCTGGCCGACCAGATCCTGGTGTTCAAGCGCACCATGCGCGAAGCAGCGCTCAAGCACAACGTGGCGGCCACCTTCATGGCCAAGCCGATGACCGGCGAGCCGGGCAGTGCCATGCACCTGCACCAGAGCGTGGTCGACGTGGCCACGGGCAAGAACATCTTCAGCAATGCAGACGGCAGCATGAGTGAACTGTTCCTGCACCACATTGGCGGCTTGCAGAAGTTCATCCCCGAGGCGCTGCCGCTGTTCGCCCCCAACGTCAATTCCTTCCGCCGCTTCCTGCCCGACACATCGGCGCCGGTCAACGTGGAATGGGGCGAAGAAAACCGCACCGTCGGTTTGCGTGTACCGGATGCCGGCCCGCAGAGCCGCCGGGTCGAGAACCGCCTGCCGGGCGCTGACGCCAACCCCTACCTGGCCATCGCCGCCAGCCTGCTGTGTGGCTACATCGGCATGGTCGAAGGTATCGAAGCCAGTGCGCCGGTGCAGGGCCGCGGTTACGAACGGCGCAACCTGCGCCTGCCGCTGACCATCGAAGATGCCCTGGAGCGCATGGAGAACAGCCGCGCGCTGGTGCAGTACCTGGGCAAGAAATTCATTACCGGCTATGTCGCCACCAAGCGCGCCGAGCACGAGAACTTCAAACGTGTAATCAGCTCCTGGGAGCGTGAGTTCCTGCTGTTTGCTGTCTGATCAACCCTGGCGCCGCAGGTGCGCGGCGGCCGAACTACGGAGAAGCCCATGAGCGTCAACAACCCGCAAACCCGTGAATGGCAAGCCCTGAGCGGGGAGCATCACCTGGCACCTTTCAGCGACTACAAGCAGCTGAAAGAGAAGGGGCCACGCATCATCACCATGGCCCAGGGTGTGCATTTGTGGGACAGCGAGGGGCACAAGATTCTCGATGGCATGGCCGGCCTGTGGTGCGTGGCCGTGGGCTATGGCCGCGAAGAGCTGGTGCAGGCGGCAGAGAAGCAGATGCGTGAACTGCCGTACTACAACCTGTTCTTCCAGACCGCCCACCCGCCGGCGCTGGAGCTGGCCAAGGCGATCACCGAGGTGGCGCCGCAAGGCATGACCCATGTGTTCTTCACCGGCTCCGGCTCCGAGGGCAACGACACGGTGCTGCGTATGGTTCGCCATTACTGGGCGCTGCAGGGCAAGCCGCAGAAGCAGACCATCATCAGCCGCATCAACGGTTACCACGGTTCGACCGTCGCCGGCGCGAGCCTGGGTGGCATGAGCGGCATGCACGAGCAGGGTGGCCTGCCGATTCCGGGCATCGTGCACATCCCGCAGCCGTACTGGTTCGGCGAAGGCGGCGACATGACGGCGGACGAATTCGGGGTGTGGGCTGCCGAACAGCTGGAGCAGAAAATTCTGGAGGTCGGCGAGGACAACGTTGCCGCGTTCATCGCCGAGCCCATCCAGGGGGCCGGCGGCGTGATCATCCCGCCTGAGACCTACTGGCCGAAGGTGAAGGAGATTCTGGCCCGTTACGACATCCTGTTCGTCGCCGACGAAGTGATCTGCGGTTTTGGCCGGACCGGCGAGTGGTTCGGTTCCGACTACTACGGGCTGCAGCCCGACCTGATGACCATCGCCAAGGGCCTGACCTCCGGGTACATCCCCATGGGCGGGGTGATCGTGCGGGACACCGTGGCCAAGGTCATCAGCGAAGGGGGTGACTTCAACCACGGCTTCACCTATTCGGGCCACCCGGTGGCCGCCGCCGTAGGCCTGGAAAACCTGCGCATCCTGCGCGACGAGCACATCGTCGAGAAGGCGCGCATGGAAGCGGCACCGTATTTGCAAAAGCGTTTGCGTGAGCTGCAGGACCACCCGCTGGTGGGCGAGGTACGCGGCCTGGGCCTGCTTGGCGCGATCGAGCTGGTGAAGGACAAGGCCACCCGCAGCCGTTACGAAGGCAAGGGTGTGGGCATGATCTGCCGCAACTTCTGCTTCGAAAACGGCCTGATCATGCGCGCCGTGGGTGACACCATGATCATCGCGCCGCCGCTGGTGATCAGCCATGCAGAGATTGATGAGCTGGTGGAAAAGGCGCGCAAATGCCTGGACCTGACACTCGAAGCGATTCGGTGAGCGTTTGCTAGGCTAGCGAAGTGACATTAAGTCGTTACCAGGCCCTGCTTTCCTTGATACAGGGCCCGGTAACTTGCCAGACTAGCGACTGTTTCAGTCGCCGCACGCTCTGCACCGTGGGTTCTGGCAGCTGAACGGAAGGCTAAACAAAAAAATTCTGGAGCATTACGCATGAAGAAAATGGGCAAGACGTTGCTGGCCGCCGCCCTGATGGGCGCCATGGCCTCCGCTGTTCAGGCTGAAGACAAGGTGTTGAACGTCTACAACTGGTCGGACTACATCGCTCCGGACACCATCGCCAAGTTCGAAAAGCAGACAGGCATCAAGGTCAAGTACGACGTCTTCGACAGCAACGAAACCCTCGAGGCCAAGCTGCTGGCTGGCAAGTCGGGCTACGACATCGTGGTGCCGTCCAACAACTTCCTGGCCAAGCAGATCAAGGCTGGTGTGTACGAAGAGCTGGACCGCTCCAAGCTGCCGAACTGGAAAAACCTCGACACCGACCTGCTCAAGGCCGTGGGCGATGCCAGTGACAAGGACAACAAGCACGCCTTCCCGTACATGTGGGGCTCGATCGGCATCGGCTACAACCCGGAGAAGGTCAAGGCCGCGCTGGGTGTGGACAAGATCGACTCCTGGGACGTGGTGTTCAAGCCAGAGAACATCGCCAAGCTCAAAAGCTGCGGTGTGAGCTTCCTCGACGCGCCGACCGAAATGCTGCCGGCCGCGCTGCACTACCTGGGCCTGCCGACCGACAGCACCAAGAAAGATGACCTGAAGGCCGCCGAGGACCTGTTCCTCAAGATCCGCCCTTCGATCACCTACTTCCACTCGTCCAAGTACATTGGCGACATGGCCAACGGCAACATCTGCGTGGCCGTTGGCTACTCGGGTGACCTGGAGCAGTCCAAGGCCCGTGCCCATGAAGCCGGCGACAAGGTCAAAGTGGACTACGTGATTCCGAAAGAAGGCGCCGGTACCTTCTACGACATGGTCGCCATCCCCAAGGATGCCGAGCATAAAGACGCTGCCTACCAGTTCATGAACTTCCTGATGCAGCCGGAAATCATGGCTGAAATCACCAACGCCGTGCGCTTCCCGAACGGTAACGAGGCCGCGACCCCGTTAGTCGACAAAGACATCACCAGCGACCCGAGCATCTACCCGCCTGCCGAAGTGAAGAAGCAGCTGTACGCGATCGCTGCGCCTGATGCTTCGGTACAGCGTGTGATCACCCGCAGCTGGACCAAGATCAAATCGGGCAAATAAGCCCGGTGGCAGTACCTCCGGGCCGGTAAATGCCGGCCCAGAGGCTTTGAAAGGCAATTGTTCATTGCGGCATCGAAGCTGCGAAGGTAAGTTGCGCGCCGGTTTTGCGTGTGCGGCAGCATTGTCGCTACCCAGGCACTGATTGTGAGGACCACCCACTTGTCTATTTCTGTATTCCGCAAGGCCTTGCTGGCCGGCGCGGGCCTGACGCTGGCATGCAGCGTCCAAGCGGCGCCAACGGTGCACTTCTATAACTGGTCCGACTACATCGGCCCGACCACACTCGCGGACTTCGAGAAAGCCACGGGCATCAAGCCCGTGCAGGATGTGTTCGACTCCAACGAAACCCTGGAAGGCAAGCTGCTGGCCGGTAATACCGGCTATGACGTGGTGGTGCCGTCCAACCATTTCCTCGGCAAGCAGATCAAGGCGGGCGCGTTCCAGAAGCTCGACAAAAGCCTGCTGCCCAACTATTCGAACCTGGACCCGGCGCTGATGAAGCGCCTGGAAAAGAACGACCCGGGCAACCAGTACGCGGTGCCTTACCTGTGGGGCACCAACGGCATCGGCTACAACGTCGACAAGGTGAAAGCCGCGCTAGGCGTGGACACCATCGACTCGTGGGCCGTGTTGTTCGAGCCCGAGAACATGAAGAAGCTGTCCAAGTGCGGGGTAGCCTTCCTCGACTCGGCGGACGAAATGCTCCCGGCGGTGCTTAACTACATGGGCCTGAACCCCAACAGTACCAACCCCAAGGATTACGCCAAGGCCGAGCAGAAGCTGCTGGCCGTGCGCCCTTACGTGACCTACTTCCATTCGTCCAAGTACATCACCGACCTGGCCAATGGCGACATCTGCGTCGCGGCGGGCTTCTCGGGTGATGTGTTCCAGGCCAAGGCCCGCGCTGAAGAAGCGAAAAAGGGCGTGAACCTGGCTTACGCCATCCCCAAGGAAGGCGGCAACCTCTGGTTCGATGTACTGGCGATTCCCAAGGACGCCAGGAACGTCAAAGAGGCGCACGCCTTCATCAACTATTTGCTGAAACCTGAGGTTATCGCCCAGGTCAGTGATTACGTCGGTTACGCCAACCCGAACCCCAAGGCTGGCGACCTGATGGACCAGGCCGTGAGGACTGACGCCGCGGTTTACCCACCGCAGGAAGTGCTGGACAAGATGTTCGTCAATTCAGAGTTGCCACCCAAGGTGCAACGGCTGATGACCCGCAGCTGGACCAAGGTCAAGTCGGGCAAGTAACAATCCAGACCCGCGCCGGCGCCTGCCAGGCAGGCCGCGCGGGCACAAAAATCTTGTTGGGAGTTTCACTCATGGCAGTTGCCTCCGGTGCCTATAAAAAAGCCCTCGAGGGTGGCCAGCAACCCAAGCAGGTGCTGGTCAAGATCGACCGGGTCACGAAAAAATTCGACGAAACCGTAGCCGTGGACGATGTGTCCCTGGAAATCCGCAAGGGCGAGATCTTCGCCCTGCTCGGTGGCTCCGGTTCCGGCAAGTCCACCTTGCTGCGCATGCTGGCAGGCTTCGAACGCCCGACCGAAGGGCGGATCTACCTCGATGGCGTCGACATCACCGACATGCCGCCGTACGAGCGGCCGATCAACATGATGTTCCAGTCGTACGCCTTGTTCCCGCACATGAGCGTGGCGCAGAACATCGCGTTCGGCCTGCAGCAGGACAAAATGCCCAAGGCCGAGATCGACGCCCGCGTGGCCGAGATGCTCAAGCTGGTGCACATGACCCAGTACGCCAAGCGCAAGCCGCACCAGCTGTCTGGCGGCCAGCGCCAGCGCGTGGCGCTGGCCCGCTCGCTGGCCAAGCGCCCTAAGCTGCTGCTGCTTGACGAGCCTATGGGCGCGCTGGACAAGAAACTGCGCTCGCAGATGCAGCTGGAACTGGTCGAGATCATCGAGCGCGTGGGGGTGACCTGCGTGATGGTGACCCACGACCAGGAAGAGGCCATGACCATGGCTCAGCGCATCGCCATCATGCACCTGGGCTGGATTGCCCAGATCGGCTCGCCGGTCGATATCTACGAAACGCCTACCAGCCGCCTGGTGTGCGAGTTCATCGGCAACGTCAACCTGTTCGAAGGCGATGTGGTCGACGACGCCGAGGGCTACGCGATCATTGCCAGCCCGGAACTGGAGCGCAAGATCTACGTTGGCCACGGCATCACCACCTCGGTGGAAGACAAGCACATCACCTATGCCCTGCGCCCGGAGAAACTGCTGGTGACCACCAAGCAGCCGGAGTTCGAGCACAACTGGTCGCGTGGCAAGGTGCACGATATCGCCTACCTGGGTGGCCACTCGGTGTTCTACGTCGAGCTGCCCAGCGGCAAGGTGGTCCAGTCGTTCGTCGCCAACGCCGAGCGCCAGGGCGCGCGGCCGACCTGGGGCGATGAAGTGTATGTGTGGTGGGAAGACGACAGCGGCGTGGTACTGCGGTCATGAAACTGCGCAAGCTCAAGCGAGCCTTCCAGCGCATAACCCCGCAGGGGCGGCACCTGGTGATCGGCGTGCCGTTCATCTGGCTGTTCCTGTTCTTCATGCTGCCGTTCTTCATCGTGCTGAAGATCAGCTTCGCCGAAGCCGACGTGGCGATCCCGCCCTACACCGAGATCTACACCTACGTCGAAGACAAGATCCAGCTGGTCCTGAACCTGGCCAACTACGGCTTGTTGACCGAGGATGAGCTGTATATTTCCGCTTACCTGGGTTCGCTGAAAATGGCGTTCTTCAGCACCCTGCTGTGCCTGCTGATCGGCTACCCGATGGCCTACGCCATTGCCAACGCCAAGAAGGAAACCCAGACGGTCCTGCTGTTGCTGATCATGATGCCGACCTGGACGGCGATCCTGATCCGCGTCTACGCGTGGATGGGCATTCTCAGCAACAACGGGCTGCTCAATGGCTTCCTGATGTGGACGGGGCTGATCGACCAGCCGTTGCAGATCCTCAACACCAACCTGGCGGTGTACATCGGCGTGGTCTATTCGTACCTGCCGTTCATGATCCTGCCGCTGTTCGCCAACCTGGTAAAGCACGACCCGTCGCTGCTGGAGGCCGCTTCGGACCTGGGTTCGAGTACCTTCAACAGCTTCTGGAAGATCACCGTGCCGCTGTCGAAGAACGGCATCATCGCCGGCTGCATGCTGGTGTTCATCCCGGTGGTGGGCGAGTTCGTCATCCCCGAGCTGCTCGGCGGCCCGGAAACCCTGATGATCGGCAAGGTGCTGTGGCAAGAGTTCTTCAACAACCGTGACTGGCCGGTGGCTTCTGCCCTGGCGGTAGTGATGCTGGCGATCCTGATCGTGCCCATCCTGCTGTTCAACCGTAGCCAGGCCAAAGAGATGGAGGGCCGCGCATGAAACGCTTCAGTTTCTCCAAGCTGATGCTGGTGCTGGGCTTGCTGTTCATCTACCTGCCGATGCTGATCCTGGTGATCTACTCGTTCAACGCCTCCAAGCTGGTGACGGTGTGGGGCGGCTGGTCGGTGAAGTGGTATGTCGGCCTGCTCGACAACACCCAACTGATGGGTTCGGTGATGCGCTCGCTGGAAATTGCCTGCTACACGGCGGTGGCAGCGGTGGCGCTGGGTACCCTGGCCGCGTTCGTGCTGACCCGCGTCACCCGCTTCAAGGGCCGCACGCTGTTCGGCGGCCTGGTCACCGCACCGTTGGTGATGCCCGAGGTGATCACTGGCCTGTCGCTGTTGCTGCTGTTCGTGGCCATGGCGCAAATGATCGGCTGGCCGCAGGAGCGCGGCATCGTCACCATCTGGATCGCCCATACCACGTTCTGCGCCGCGTATGTGGCGGTGGTGGTATCGGCGCGCCTGCGTGAGCTGGACTTGTCGATCGAGGAAGCGGCGATGGACCTGGGTGCCAAGCCGTGGAAGGTGTTCTTCCTGATCACCATCCCGATGATCGCGCCATCGCTGGCGGCGGGCGGCATGATGTCGTTCGCCCTGTCGCTGGACGACCTGGTATTGGCCAGCTTCGTTTCCGGGCCTGGCTCGACCACCTTGCCGATGGAGGTGTTCTCGGCGGTGCGCCTGGGTGTGAAACCCGAGATCAACGCCGTGGCCAGCCTGATACTGCTGTCGGTGTCGCTGGTGACCTTCTTTGTCTGGTTCTTCAGCCGCCGTGCCGAAGAGAACCGCCGCCGGGCGATTCAGCAGGCGATCGAAGAGGGGGCAGCAGCGAACGCTTCACAGCCGCAGGTCAAGCGGCCGACGCAGGTGGCGGCTTCGGCCTGATCCGGCCCTTTCGCGGGCTTGCC